>QMLZ01000200.1 GCA_003646995.1 Deltaproteobacteria bacterium
CAGCGAGATGCTCAATTTGATCAAGAATAGTTCTTTGGCAATAGCCATTGGATTTCCTGATTTTGTTGCTGTTGCGAATACTACTATTAACCAAACTGGGCAGGCTATTGAGGGTGTTGCATTGATCATGGTAGTCTATCTGTTCTTTAGCCTTTCAACTTCTGCCATTATGAATTGGTATAACAAAAAGGTGGCACTTGTGGAAAAATAGGTGGGCCTATGGAGCAAAACCAAGATCATAATGGTTTGAAACCACCCTTGAGCAAAACGAAGGTGTTGGGTTGGATAAAGACCAATTTATTTGGTGGAATTTTCAATTCCATCCTGACTATGGTAACCCTCTACATTATCTGGAAAATCTTACCCGGGCTTTTCAGATGGGCTTTCATAGAAAGCGTGTGGTCAACTGATGCAAAGGCATGTAGACACGCCCTGGGTGCGTGCTGGTCAGTTATTGCACAGAATTTGCGTTTTATACTTTTTGGGTTTTATCCTTATGACCAACACTGGCGGCCCCTATTGTGCATGTTTATATTTTTCGCGCTTGTCCTTTATAGCAAGAATAGAAGGCGATGGAAAAGGGCCTTAGCATATATATGGGTCGCAGGACTGCTTGCCATGGGTTCTCTCATGAAGGGAGGATTTTGGAATCTAATCTCAGTGGAGAGCAGCAGATGGGGAGGCTTACCTTTGACCCTAATGCTCTCATTTTTCGGACTGATTGGAGCCTACCCCTTGGGAGTGGTGTTGGCCTTGGCCCGAAGGTCCAGATTACCGGCATTGAAAGCAGTCTCTGTGGGATATATCGAAATGGTTAGAGGCGTGCCTCTCATAAGTGTACTATTTATGTCGTCGGTCGTATTCCCACTTTTCTTGCCAAGGGGGATAACGATCAACAGCATACTGCGTGCCCAAGTGGCATTTATTCTTTTTTTTGCCGCTTATATTGCAGAGGTTGTCAGAGGAGGTCTCCAGGCAGTACCTCATGGACAATACGAAGCAGCCGACTCACTGGGACTAAATTACGCGCAAACAATGCGCTTGGTCATATTGCCACAGGCGCTAAAAATCGTTATTCCTCCCACTGTCAACATCCTCATAACCGCTTTCAAAGATACATCTCTGGTTGTGATCATAGCACTATATGACCTGCTAATGACCACAAAAACAGTGATTTCGAATCCGCAATGGATGCCGTTTTCTGTTGAGGCTTATATATTTGCAGCCCTCATTTATTTTGTGTTTTCATTTTCCATGTCAAGATACAGCCAAAAACTGGAAAAGGAGTTATCCGTAGGTACTGAATAAGAGCCCAGAAGAGGTCCCGTTTTTAGAATATTTCATGGAGAGATTCATGAATATTAAGAACACAGAGTCCCGAGAAAGCAAACCCACAGACACTCCAATGGTGGAAATCATAGACATGCACAAATGGTTTGGGGATTTCCATGTCCTTCGCGGCATAGACTTGGTTGTGCAAAAAGAGGAGCGTATTGTTATCTGCGGGCCTTCTGGGTCTGGCAAGTCGACCCTCATACGGTGTATTAACCGCCTTGAAGAACATCAAAGGGGCCGAATTATAGTGGATGGAGTTGAGCTCACAAATAACATAAAAAATATCGAAAAGATTAGAGCGGAAGTGGGCATGGTGTTTCAACAATTCAATCTTTTTCCACACTTAACCATACTTGAAAACTTGACACTTGGCCCCATATGGGTGCGGAAAATGCCTAAAGCTGAAGCCGAAGAGATGGCCATGTTTTACCTAGAAAAGGTGCACATTGCGGATCAGGCTCGAAAATATCCCGGGCAACTTTCTGGTGGTCAGCAACAAAGGGTCGCAATAGCCAGGAGCCTGTGCATGAGACCTAAACTCATGCTTTTTGACGAGCCAACTTCAGCACTTGATCCTGAGATGATAAAGGAGGTTCTTGATGTGATGATAGAGCTTGCTCATGAGGGAATGACGATGATTGTAGTGACCCACGAAATGGGATTTGCCAGAAGTGTAGCTCACAGGGTACTCTTCATGGATTATGGAAAAATTGTGGAGGCCAATACGCCAGAGGAGTTTTTTGATAATCCTAGGAATGATCGGACTAAACTTTTCCTCAGCCAGATACTTCATTGACTCTATGTTCCTGCAAAAATCTTTCAGCACCTGAATATTCAGAAGAGTTATCTTCAGTAGAAAAGGAGGACAAGTACATGATTATTGGGATCTTGAAGGAAATAAAAACAGAAGAAAACCGCGTGGCCATGACCCCTGCCGGAGTGGAAATCATGAGACGAAATGGGCACACAGTATTAGTGGAAAAGCATGCTGGACTGGGCAGTGGATTCACAGATGCCACGTATGAAGAAGCTGGGGCCGAGATCGTAGATGAACCAGAATCTATATTCAAGTGTTCAGATATGATCATGCATGTGAAAGAGCCCCTCCCCTCTGAATATGACCTGATTGGTGAAGACCAGATTGTATTTACCTACCTTCACCTAGCTGCTAATGAAGGTCTTACAAAGGCCTTAATGAAGAGTGGCTCCATCTGTATAGCATATGAAACGATACAAAAAGAAGATGGGACTTTGCCGCTCCTCACGCCTATGAGTGAGGTGGCAGGTCGCATGGCGGTTCAACAAGGAGCCAAATACCTTGAAAGGTCACAGGGGGGATGTGGTGTGTTGCTGGGTGGCGTACCAGGGGTTGACCCAGGTATTGTGCTAATAATCGGCGGTGGGGTCGTTGGTAGCAACGCCGCCAAGATGGCATGCGGTTTAGGCGCCAAGGTCTATATACTTGATATGAGTCTAGAACGCCTGCGTTACCTGAGTGATGTAATGCCCAGCAACTGTTTTCTCCTCATGTCAAGCCCAGCAGCTATCCGGGGCCTAGCAAGAGAGGCCGATGTTATTATAGGGGCTGTCCTTATTCCCGGGACAAAAGCTCCTAAGTTGATCACACGGCAAACACTAAAAATCATGAAGCGTGGAGCAGTCCTGGTGGATGTTGCCATTGATCAAGGAGGGTGCTCTGAAACATCAAAGCCCACTACACATTCTAATCCTACATTTGTTGTTGACAGTGTTGTGCACTACTGTGTAGCCAATATGCCAGGAGCAGTGCCAAAGACCTCTACCCTCGCATTGACAAATGCAACACTGCCATACGCTGTCGAAATAGCTAACAAAGGATGGAAAAAGGCAATGCTTGAAAATCCTGAGATAAAACTTGGTGCCAACGTTGTCAGAGGGAGGGTCACATGCAAAGGGGTCTCAGATGCATTTGACCTTGAGTTTACACCAATCGATAGTTTGCTCTCATAGCAAGTGGGCAGCTTGGATGTTATGGCCAGAGCAATTAAGTGAATTGTCCGGTACCAAGGGCAGGTATGTGTTCACTGAACTTGGCTATCCATGTGGATTGAGTAAAAGATGAAATGGCAAATAATGTATATCAAATTTGCCTTCGGCCCTGAAGGTCTATTAATCACATCGGGAAAATAGCAGAATGTAATGTGATATCGCTAATAGTAAGGAGTCTAAATTGCGGTCAGCTTGGATCGAAGTGAGCCTGTCTGCTGTACGGGATAACATCAGAGCCCTCAGGAGTATCATCTTCCCGTCTACCAAGATAATGGGGGTCATTAAGGCAGACGCATATGGGCATGGAGCCGCTGAGGTCGCTGGAGTCTTGAGACATGAGGGTGTTATGCGATTTGGTGTGGCGCTTGCCCAAGAGGGCGTAGAGCTTAGAGAAAGAGGATTTGACGAACCTATCCTGATACTGGGTTATACACCAGAGGAGGATTTTCGTCTCGCTCTCCGCTACCAGTTGACACTGACGCTGTACCAGCTATCGCAGGCTGTGGCTTTAGATAGGCTAGCTGCTACCCTAAAGAGACGGGCAAAAGTTCATTTAAAGGTAGACACTGGTATGGGGAGAATCGGCTTTCAGCCAGGAAAGGCTTCTGTGGATGCTATAGTGCAAATTGCGAAGCTTTCAAATTTAGAGTTGGAAGGGATTTACACTCATTTTGCGTGGGCCGACAATCAAGAGAGCGACTTCACGCAGAGGCAATTCGCGCGATTCCAGAATTTCTCTGACGAGTTGGCTAAGGCTGGTGTGAAGTTTTCAATCAGGCACGCAGCGAATAGCGCCGCTACAATCAATTTTCCTGAAACCCATTTGGACATGGTGCGGATTGGGATTTGTTTATATGGCCTATACCCTGACCCACACATGGTAAAAAATGTCAAGATACAGCTCAACCCTGCGATGCAAGTTAGGGGCCGTCTTGTGCACATCAAGGAGGTACCAGAGGGTACGCCGCTGAGCTACGGGTGCACATTTATTACGCCCAGAAGATCTATCATCGGAACCGTACCGATGGGTTATGCTGATGGGGTCCCTCGCTTGCTTTCCAACAGCGGAGAGGTCCTTGTGAACGGCATACGCTGCCCTATAGTAGGCAAGGTGTGCATGGACCAGTTCTTGGTTGACCTGACTGATCTCAACAGCGTGGCTGTAGGGGATGAAGTGGTATTGGTAGGATCTCAAGGCGAAGAAAATATTACTGCCGATGAGATCGCTGAAAAGGCGGGAACCATATCCTATGAAATTGTCTCTCGGATGTCAGGCAGACTACCAAGAAGATATTAGTTCTACCTCTTTCGATTTTGTTTGGCCTATATACCCTGTTGACTCTGGAACTCTAGCAGGCGGCTGCTCACTTCGGACAGGGCCTCAGCCATTTCCTTGTATATCCTCTTTAACTCTTCTAGCGCAATTCCGGCCAGCGGAATCTTTCGCATGACCTTTAAGAGTCCACTGCTCCCTTTGCAGGGATCTTAACTAATACTGGATCTAGGATCTTTAGGTTCCTCCCGCCCAGCAGGAGAAGGAACCTCAGGCTTACAAGTCGGATTGGCTTTTGTGGATTGGGTCTTACCGAAAGTCCCAGACGCGGATGTTTTACGGGTAAAAGGCCGTGAGAAAAAACAGCATAGGGATAATGCCAGCACTTAGCATCTTATAATTGCAGAAGACGTTTTGCATGGATTGGATCCTTTTTCCAATAAGAAGTATGTTGAGCCAGTTTGCTGCATCTTCTATTTGGTCGGAAAGCTCGGAAATAGAGGTGATCCGCCACAAAAACAATTCCATTTGCGCCTTTTGGGTAAGGGAGAGAGTTGAAGGAGAATATTTCTCTGACGAAGGTTTCTTCTTTCTGGTCGAGTTCTGATTCCATATGAATTACAAATGATATTTTTCTCTAATAAATGGGATGTCACTGTTATCATGAACTGTGTCATTAGGCATGAACCTTTCAACACAACTGCCTCACTGAGCATATAAACATCTTTCCATGCTAAGGGAAGGAAAGCGCGTCAGAGAAGATTCTACTCTTTTTCTCCAAGTAATATCAGCTTTTGTCACCACATCATCGCAATTTTAGTGAATGTTCTCAGCTGGTTAACATCTCCTTTGAAAAAGGCCTCACACATCCCCTAAAGCATTATTAACAGTGTCCCACCTTTTCAAGATGAAGGTCGATTAATTCATTTACCTTCTGTTCCTTTGCGGGCACATGAGAACCTTCAATTTTATATGATCCCACCAATGCAAGATCTCAGCTCCTCAAAATAGAGCCATCAGGCATTAGAAAGCCTTCGCTCCTTATCCCTAAACGGCTAAGGGCGAAATCATATTTAACCGGATCATGGGGACAAATCTCTCTGAAATGCTCGGTGA
>QMLZ01000201.1 GCA_003646995.1 Deltaproteobacteria bacterium
CCAAGACGCCCTTTGCGATCTTCCCGCCCGCGACTTTCTGAATCAAATAGGCCGCCCTGTCTGCAGCCCGAACAAGTCCACCTATGTCAGCACCCCTTTCAAACCTGTATGAAGCCTCTGTACTGAGGCCCAGATACTTCGCACCCCTTCGAATCGTTGTGGGATCAAAAAATGCGCTCTCAAGCAACACGTGGCGCGTTCCCTCAAATATTTCAGAATTAAGTCCCCCCATGATCCCGGCCAACGCCACAGGTCGCTCACCGTCACATATTAACAACACCTCGTTGCTAAGCTCTCTGGTCTGTCCGTCAAGGGTTGTAAATCTCTCTCCGGCACGGGCTTTCCTCACTTCTATCCTATGTCCCCTCAATCTGTCGTAATCAAAGGCATGCAATGGTTGGCCCAGCTCAAGTAGTACGTAATTGGTAACATCCACCACGTTACTAATGCTTCGAATGCCAGCAAGATGTAATCTATACCTCATCCAAAAAGGCGATGGTCCGAGACTAACATCCTGGACAACGCGCGCCACGTACCTTGGGCAACCTTTCGGATCCAGCAAAGCAATCTCCGCAAGACTTTCCACCGGGGGCCCTTCTTCATTTAACTCAATGGCTGGCATGCGAAGTTCATTGCCCGTCACAGCAGCTATTTCCCTGGCAATGCCTATGACAGATGCACAATCAGGCCTATTGGGAGTTATGCTGACTTCAATTACCCAGTCATTTTCAGGCAAAAAACTGGATAGTTCTGCACCGGGCTCCCAATCCTCATCCAAAACCATTATGCCCGTGTGATCATCAGTAAGCCCCAATTCATCTTCAGCTAATAAGATGCCAGCGGACAAGACTCCTCGTATTTTTCCTTCCCTGACTCTTGTCCCATCGGCAAGCACTGCACCGGGCAAGGCTAAAGGCGCCTTAATTCCCTGCTCAGTGTTGGGAGCGCCACACACCACCTGCACAGATCTTCCTCCTGCATCCACATCACATACAAACAGCCTGTCTGCATCCGGATGCGGGCGCACCTCCTTTATTAAACCTACCACGATGTTCTCAAAATGTAGATTCAACGGCTCAAGGCCCTCAACTTCAAGGCCAGCCATGGTGAGCATCTCGGCAAGCTCCTGAACATCTCCTGGGATGTCCACAAATTCCCTGAGCCAGTGAAGATTAGTTTTCATGCCAGTATCCCAACAACATTGGGGTCTTCCCTGTATTCCCCTTCGCCTTTATATTCACTCCACCAACAGGTTATCCTGCCTAAGGCTTACTGAAAGCAGGTTCTAGAACTGCCTTAAGAACCTCATCTCATTCTTGAAAAACATCTGGATGTCGTCGATCCCGTACCTGAGCATGGCTATACGTTCGATTCCCATTCCAAACGCAAAGCCCGTATATACCTCTGAGTCGTAATCAACGAACTTATAAACTGCTGGGTCTACCATGCCAGAGCCCAGGATTTCCAGCCAGCCGGTTTGTCCACAGGTTCTGCACCCAGCACCCTTGCAGAGCACGCACTGAATATCTACCTCTGCACTTGGTTCCGTAAAAGGGAAAAAGCTGGGCCTGAATCTGACCCCTGTGTCTTTTCCAAACATCTGGTGCACAAAGCTTATCAGCGTACCCTTTAAATCAGCAAAGCTTACCCCTTTATCTACCAGAAGCCCTTCTACTTGGTGAAACATGGGTGTGTGGGAAACATCGGAGTCCCTTCTGTAAACCTTGCCTGGCGCTATAATGCTTACAGGAGGTTTTTGAGACTCCATGACCCTAACTTGCATTGGAGATGTGTGGGTACGAAGAAGAAGGGTGTCAGAAATATAGAAAGTGTCCTGCATATCCCTTGCAGGATGATCTTTAGGGATATTCAGGGCCTCGAAATTGTAATAGTCAAGCTCAACATTCGGGCCCTTCACAACTCTAAAGCCCATACGCTGAAAAATATCGCATACGTCACGGATGGTTTGGGTTATTGGATGTAAATGGCCAAGTTCGGGTTTTCGACCCGGGAGCGTTACGTCGACTCCTTTGAACGCCTCCTGCGTGCCTTCCTCGATCTCTCTTTTAAGCGTTTCGAACTTTTCTGTTAATCTCTTCTTGAGCAGATTCGCCTCTCTGCCAGCCTCAGGCCTTTGCTCCGGAGGCAGTTTCCCCACGCTGCGCATCAACGCGGTGATCAATCCCTTCTTGCCGAGGTACTTAATCCTAAATTCCTCTAGGGCCACTGGATCCTTTATTGATCCTAAATCCTTCAGGGCCCGGGCTTCCAGTTCCTTAATCTGCTCTTTCATTTCCCGTTACCTGGCACACCTGATAAACGTGCAACGATTGGGCGTACCTTACCGTCTTGTAAAATGCGGCTGGTTTAACTGAAGTCCTATGGCATAAACAGCAGGGCGAAAATCAGGCTTGCTGGGCCACGGCGGCAACCTGAGAAAAAGCTGCTGGATCTCTCACTGCCATATCTGCGAGCACCTTTCGGTCAAGCTGGATACCTGCTTTTCTTAAGCCCCCCATTAGCTTGCTGTAACTCATTCCGTGCTCCCTGGCAGCGGCATTTATCCTCACTATCCAAAGCCGCCTGAATTCTCTCTTTCGATTCTTTCTGTCTCTGTATGCATACATTCCGGCTCTTTTCACCGCGATACTTGCCGACTTGTACTGCTTACTATGGGCACCCCTGTAACCCTTTGCCGCTTTCAGCACCTTTTTCCGACGTCTTCTGGCCTTGAATCCTCTTTTAACCCTTGGCATAATCAAACCTCACTGTGAATAAACTCTGCATGCCCGCATCAGGGGCAGCTTATCGTATTGGATAGAACACGGTCCAGTCCCCACAATATTTACAGGTACGGCAACAGCCTGGACACCTGTTTTCTATTGGTGCCATCCAAAATCGCGCCTTTTCTCAAGCTCCTCTTCCGCTTTGAGCTTTTTTTGGTAAGTATATGACTCGCGTATGCCTTTCTCCTCTTTATTTTGCCTGTGCCTGTAGCTTTAAACCGCTTGGCCGCAGCACGTTTTGTCTTCAACTTTGGCATATTCTCCTCCATTATTACCTTGTACGGCTCGCCTAACCGCTAGTTTTCGGCAAGCAACAAAAAAAGACTCTTTCGTCCTTGCCCAACAACAAGTACTACTATTGCGACCAGATGTCACGGAAGGTATGCGTTTTCACGCACCAGGTTGAGAAATCATTTGGGAACCAGGAGCATGCTTATGGTGTTTCTACCTTCCTGCTTGGGAGGCTGTTCTATATTGCCCTTCTCTTCCACTTGTTCAGCCACCCTTTTTAAAAGCTCATACCCCATGTCCATATAAGCCATCTCTCTTCCCCGGAAAAAGACAACCACTTTGACCCGATGCCTTTTTTCGAGAAACTTAAGGATATTTCGTATCTTAAAATTCAGGTCATGCTCATCAGTGTGGGGCCGGAGCTTTACCTCTTTCACCTGGAAGGCCTTGCTTTTCTTTCGTGCTTCTTGAAGTTTTTTACTGGCCTGGTACTTAAATTTCCCATAATCCATGATCCTACAGACCGGAGGGTCTGACTTGGGGGAAACTTCGACCAGGTCCAACCCTTCTTCCCGTGCAACTCGCAAAGCCTCTTGCACGGGCAATATTCCCAGTTGTTGACCTTCCACAGAAATCAACCTAACATTTCGGGCCTTTATTTGCTCATTAACCCTTACGTCAGTGTGCTGTTTTGCTATGGCTTACCTCCTTTTGTTACAATCTTCCTTAATTCGTTCAACAAAATCCTTTACACTCATAAGGGGTAAGTTTTCCCCTGTTCTAAGCCTGGCTGTGATCCCCTCCCGCTCCAGCTCTTTATCACCGATAATGAGCATATAGGGTATTTTCATGAGCTGGGCCTCTCTGATCTTTAAGCCCAGCTTCTCGTTTCTAAAATCAGACTCAATCCTGACACCTTCTTCTTTCAGTTCCTGTTCCACCTTTTCAGCGTAAGGGATGTGTCGATCCGTCACAGTAAGCAGTTTGGCCTGAACAGGCGCAAGCCAAACCGGAAAAGCGCCCGCGTAATGTTCTATCAGAATCCCTATGAATCTCTCAATGGCGCCCAGGATAACCCGATGTATCATAGCCGGGCGATGCTTTTCACCGTCCTTGCCAATATAATACAGGTCAAATCTTTCCGGAAGAGTGAAATCACATTGTATGGTGGCGCACTGCCATTTTCTCCCCAAGGCATCCCTCAGTTTTACATCGATCTTGGGTCCATAAAAGGCCCCGTCGCCTTCATTAATATCATAGGGGAGATTGTTGTCCTCCATAGCTTTTATCAGCGCCTCAGTGGCGTTTTCCCAATCCTCGTCCGAGCCTATGGATTTCTCCGGCCTTGTGCTGATTTCAAGGTCATATTCAAAATCAAATATGGCCATCATATCCCTGACAAAATCCAACACTCCCTTTATCTCCGAGTTCAGTTGCTCCGGGGTGCATATTATGTGGGCATCGTCTTGGGTGAATTCCCTTACCCTCAGCAGGCCGTGCAGGACTCCCGAGCGCTCGTGCCTATGCACAATACCCAGCTCGAAATACCGCTTCGGCAGATCCCTGTAACTTCTGATCTTAGAGCGGTAAATCATCATATGTGCAAGGCAGTTCATGGGTTTAATCCCATAGGACTGCTCGTCAATGACGGTGAAGTACATATTTTCCCTATAGTTCTCAAAATGCCCTGACTTTTTCCACAGCTCTGTCTTTAATAGCTGAGGGCCCCGTACAATCTCATACCCTCTTTTGAGATGCTCCTTAATCTCAAAATCTTCCAGTATATACCGCAACATGGCCCCCTTGGGGTGCCATACCACCATTCCTGCGCCAATCTCTTCGTATGTGTTAAACAGTTCCAACTGAGGACCAAGTTTGACGTGATTCCTCTTGCGCGCTTCTTCCAGTTTTTGCAAATATGCCTTCAGTTCTTTCTTGGTGGGAAACGCCACGCCGTAGATTCGGCTTAACATTTCACGTCTTTCGTCCCCTCGCCAGTATGCACCAGCAACCTTTGTCAGCTTATAGGCCTTTATCTTTCCCGTCGACGGAATGTGCGGACCCCTACACAGATCCGTAAAGCTACCTTGGGTATAAAGGGAGACACGGGCATCATTGATTTCTTGGAGCAGTTCGAGCTTATACTTTTCTCCCTGTTGTTCAAAAAACTTGATGGCCTCTTCCTTGCTCACCTCTTTGCGCTGAAACGGATAATCGGCCTTGATAATTTCGGCCATTTTCTCCTCTATTTTGGGGAGATCCTCCTCCTTGAACGGCCGTTCATAGTCGAAATCATAGTAAAATCCGTCCTCAATGGCAGGGCCTATGGTAACTTTCACCCCCGGAAACAGCTCTTTGACCGCCATCGCCATGACATGAGAAGTGCTGTGCCGTAGTATTTCCAAGCCCTCAGAAGAATCTATATATACCGGTTCCAGCTCTGCGGTGCCGTCCAGCGACACATTCAAGTCGCAAATCTCCCCGTTCAGCCGCACCGCTACCACATCCTCAATCCTTTTTACATTCAACTTCTTAAGGGCATCTAGAGCAGTAAGAGACTCGGCTTTTATCAATGTAGGGTCACTGCCTTTAAGTTTTATCCTATACTCTTTCAATGTACCCACGCGCAAAGAAAATAAGGCATCTGAGTGAAGCTACTCTTTACATCAGATGCCTCTCAAAACAATGTTTTTGCCAAAATAAAAATGAGCAAATCCAATTTGCTA
>QMLZ01000202.1 GCA_003646995.1 Deltaproteobacteria bacterium
CTGCAACTTACATTCCGAAGAATTCCAGGTTTGGGCAAATTGGAATGATTCAACTGATTCCCAAGTTGAATCGACTATGGAAAACCAGGAGAAAAGAGCTGGTAGCCTCTGCTGCGAAAATAATGGAGGCCTTGGAAACCATGGAGAAGGTACCGGAACCAAGTGCTCTGTCGGTGGATATCTTACACAAGGCTTATCACGCACTTAAGGAATCATACGATGACCAATATGGTGGATTCACCAGCAGCCCCAAATTCCCTTCTCCCCACCAGATATTTTTCCTCCTTCGTTACTGGCACCGTACCGGGAGGGAAGATGCCCTAGAAATGGTGGAAAACACACTCAATTACATGAGGCTTGGCGGCATCTATGACCAAATCGGGTTTGGATTCCATCGCTATTCCACTGACAGGCAGTGGCTGGTTCCCCACTTTGAGAAAATGCTCTATGACCAGGCCTTGATCGCCATGGCCTATTTGGAGACTTTTCAGGTGACGGGGAAAAGAACTTATGCCGACACGGCAAGGGAAATATTTCTTTACGTGATGCGCGATATGGCATCACCCGAGGGCGGATTTTATTCGGCGCAAGACGCGGACACCGAAGGGACGGAAGGTAAATTTTATCTGTGGCGTAAAGATGAGATAATAAGAATCTTGGGAAAGGGCCGAGGGGAACTTTTTTGCAAGATCTATAATGTAAAACAGAATGGAAACTTCAAAGAAGAGAGCTCGGGCAGGTTTACTGGCTACAACATATTACACCTGGGCAGGCCCATCGACGTTATTGCGCAGCAATTGGGGATGTCCGAGATGGATCTCAGGCAAGAGATCAGTGAGGCCCGAAGGTTGTTGATGGAATCCCGGGGAAAAAGAACTATGCCACCCAAAGACGACAAGATTCTCACTGACTGGAACGGCCTTATGGTCGCCGCTATGGCTGTAGGGGCCAGGGTCCTTGATGATCCCGAAGTGCTGGGTGCAGCCAAGCGCTGTGTTGATTTCCTCATGCGCTTCGCTCGCAAGCGCGACGGGAGGCTATGGCACAGGTACCGAGACGGAGAGGCAGCCATAGAGGCCAAGCTGGATGACTATGCATTCTTGGTATGGGGACTCATTGAGCTCTATCAGTCCACATTTGAGGCAGAATACCTGCGCGAGGCGCTGAGGTTGAATGGGCTCATGATGAGACATCATTGGGACCCGATAAAAGGTGGACTGTTTTTCACTGCAGATGACGCAGAGGAACTTATCGTTAAAAAAAAGGAGCTATACGACGGGGCCGTCCCTTCTGGCAATTCTGTGGCATTGATCAATATGTTGAGGCTCGCTCACATGACAGGAGACCCTAAACTGGAAGAAAGTGCCTCTGAGCTAATAAATGCATTCTCAGGGCAAGTCAAGCAGGCCCCACTTGCGTACACCCAATTCCTCTGTGGGGTGGATTTTGCCTTGGGTCCTTCTCGGGAGGTATTGATCGTTGGTCCTAGAGGGGAATCGGGTACCGAGTCTCTTTTGAAGACCGCCCTTTCCGGGTTTCATCCCCGCACGGTGGTTGTCCTGCGGGCCACAGACAAAAAAAGGCCCCTGATTGATTCCCTTGCTGCCTATGTAACGCAGTATTCAACCAAGGCCTCCCAAGCAACCGCATATGTGTGCGAGGGATTTTCATGTAAAACTCCCGCTACCAAAGCTAAGGATCTGAAAAACATTCTGAAACAGCATTGACAATAGCGAAGGAAGGAAACTCCATGGGACGATCAGAAACCAGGTTGACAATCATTTTGTGCATCCTTTTTTGGTTAGTCGTTCTTGGGCCTGCCCGGGCCGAACGGCCTTTCCCGAGACCAATCGGCTTAGTCAATGATTTTGCCAACGTAATACCTCCGTCTTACGAACAGAAGATAAAGGCCATCACTGCCGAACTGCTCCAAAAAACCGGTATCCCTGTTGTGGTAGTGACCATGCCCGACATCGGGGGAGCCGAATACAACGACTACGTAAACAGGCTTTACAGCGCATGGGGCATAGGCAAAAAAGGCGAGGACAAAGGGGTGCTGATATTTGTCACCATAAAAGAGCGGAAAATGAGGATAGAAACGGGTTACGGAGTAGAAGGTTTCCTGCCAGACGGGCTTGTAGGGGAGATAAGGGATAAGTATATGATTCCCTACTTGAAGCAAAATGAATTTGGCAAAGGAATACTAAATGGAACGGTGGCCGTGGCAAGCATCATTGCAAAACATGAGGGGATAAAGCTCACTGGAAGCCCTGCGGTCCAAGAGCTGCCGAGGAAGAGACGCCCGCGGGGAATCTCCCTTCTTCCTATTATCGTTATATTCCTTATATTGGTATTCTCCTCAAGGCGAAGGGGAGGTTCATGGATCTTTTTTCTTCCCTTTTTCCTTGGAGGTGGTGGATATGGTGGTGGTAGGTCCACCGGGGGTGGCTTTGGAGGCTTTGGAGGCGGTTTCGGTGGCTTCGGGGGTGGCATGAGTGGCGGAGGCGGGGCAGGAGGAAGCTTTTAGAAAGGAGGAAATATGGGAAAAGCACCCAAGGAACCCATAGAGGTTTTTCCAGAGTTCATTTCTGATTGCAAGGAGATCTTTGGACACGACCTGGTTAGCATTATACTATACGGTAGCGCGGCAGAAGGGCACTACAGACCTGGCAAATCGGACATCAATTTTCTAGTGATCCTTTCAGAAGAAGGTATCGATGCCCTGGACCGGGCTTTCAACAAAATGGCGAGATGGCGAAAACGAAATATCGCCACCCCGTTGTTTCTCACAGAACACTACATCCAGTCATCCCTTGATGTCTACCCGCTAGAATATTTAAATTTCCAACTCCACTATCAGATGGTTTTCGGGAAAGACGTGTTGAAAGACCTCACCTTGAACCCTTCTCTGGTTCGGCTTCAATGCGAAAGGGAACTGAAAGGCAAGCTATTGCTCCTCAGGCGCACCTTCCTGGAGACAGAGGGAAAAGCCCGTGCCCTAAAATCCGCTATTCGGTTCTCTTTGACCGCCTTCATGGCAATATTTGAAGGGCTACTTTTCCTAAAGGGCCAGGAACCAATAAAGGATCGCAAACAAAGGATTCAGCAAGTATGTAAAGACTTTGATTTGGATTACTCGGTTTTTGCCACCCTCTTGGAGATCAAGGAGGAAAAGATCAAGCTCAGGGACGAAGAAATTCTTGAATTGTTCAAAAGGTATCTGAAACAAGTGAGGGAACTTGCAATTAAGGTAGATAGTATGGAGGTGTGAGATGGCAAAAGGACAAAAGACACTGCTCACAGTCATTGTAATACTTGTTGTGGTGGTACTGATCCCTTTTCTCTACGTCAAGAGCACGTACAATACCCTTGTGAGGATGGATGAACAGGTTAAGGCGGCCTGGGCACAGGTGGAAAACCAATTGCAACGTCGCTACGATCTTATTCCCAATTACGTGGAAACCGTGAAGGGATACGCTAAACACGAAAAAGAGGTCTTTATTAAGGTAACACAGGCCCGTTCAAAGGTTGCGGGAGCAACAAGCATACCCGAGAAGATCAAGGCTAACAACGAGCTCTCCGCAGCCCTTTCTCGTCTACTCGTGGTGGTGGAGCGGTATCCGGAGCTTAAGGCCAATCAAAATTTCATCCGCCTCCAAGACGAGCTTGCCGGTACCGAAAACCGCATTGCTGTAGAGCGCAGAAGGTTCAATGAGGCAGTTCGTGCGTATAATACCAAGATACGCTCCTTTCCCACAAACATTATAGCCTCTATGTTCGGGTTCAAACCTGCTACATTCTTCCAGGTGCCCAAGGAAAAACAGGAGACCCCCAAGGTAAAATTTGATTGACGGGAATAAAATGACAAACCCGGTGGAAATTCCCATTGATGGGATTTTGGACCTGCACACATTTAAACCTAGCGAAGTTCCTGTCCTCGTCAAAGACTACCTAGAACTTTGCCATGAAAGGGGTATCATACAGGTCCGGATCATCCATGGCAAAGGAAAGGGTGTTTTGCGGGCAACAGTGCGCAATATCCTAGGCACACACCCCTTGGTGGCCGGGTATCATGATGCACCTGACAGTTCCGGATGGGGCGCCACCATAGTGCATCTCCGTAGCCCGAAAAAATCCTCGCCACAACCCGGGGTACGCAATACTGTATGAGGTCAACGGCAAGATGAATGCTAAAGAGGCACTCAAGCTGGCAAGTGACGTCTTGCTCGGCAAGGAATTGGACAAACCAGCACTCCTTCAAATCGCGACAACAGAGGATGAGCACGTATTCTCCCTCCTAGCAGGGGCCGACATGCTGAGAGAAGCTTACTTCGGCAAAGGGATCCACCTTTGCACCATTTGCAACGCAAAGTCGGGAAGGTGCTCTGAGGATTGTGCCTTCTGCGCCCAATCGGCCTTTGCCAAGGCCGCCGCACCTGTGTATCCACTCCTGCCCAAGGATAAACTGATGACTGGGAGCGAGGCTGCGAGAACAGGACCAGTACACCGTTATTCTATTGTAACAAGCGGCAAGGAGCTCAGGGGAGCTGACCTTGACATTGTGGCTCAGGCAATAAGTGAAATGAGCCAGGAGGGAGTGAGCTGCTGCGCATCCCTTGGCACACTAGGTCATGAGGAGCTCTCCCATCTCAAAGAGGCAGGTCTGACACGGTACCATCACAACCTGGAAACTGCCGAGACCTTTTATCCCCAAATATGCACCACCCACCCTTATGAAGAAAGGGTCAAAACAGTGAAGGCTGCGCGGCAAGTAGGGCTCAGCGTTTGCTCGGGTGGTCTGTTCGGCCTTGGGGAAAGCGATGAGCAGGTGGTGGAATTGGCGCTTTTCCTGCGATCCTTGGATGTTGATTCGGTACCCATCAATTTCCTCACTCCTATAAGTGGAACCAGGTTGGAGAACCTTCACATGCTAACCCCCCTTAGGTGCCTAAAAATCATCACTGTATTCAGGTATGCCCTGCCGCGCAAGGAGATTATCATTTGCGGGGGAAGGGAAGCCAACCTCAAGGAGCTTCATCCCTTGGTTTTTTATGCAGGGGCTAGCGGGATTATGACCGGCAATTATCTCACCACCAAAGGGAGATCATTAGAACAAGATCTACAGATGTTGCAAGACCTAGGATTATGCGTACGTCCATCAAATTCCGATTCCTAGGACAAGTCCCACCTGGCGGATCAAGAGCGTAATAAGATAGGCGGCCATTAGGTTGAAAGAAATGGAAAAAGCTGCCCAGCGCCATGAAGTTTCTTTTTTAATGCTGATCACCGTGGCCAAACAAGGTACGTACAGCATGGTGAAAATTATGAAGCTGAACGCCTGCAGTGGATTCCACATGGGATTTTCCTGCAACCGCTGAGCCAGGGATCCGGCTGTTTGTTCACCCGGGCCTCCCAAAGAATAAGCTGTTCCCAGAGTGGACAAGATCACCTCCTTGGCGGCAAATCCTCCAATTAACGCGATGTTCACCCGGAAGTCAAACCCTAATGGGCTCGTTATTTTCTCGAGCTCGGTGCCAATCCAACCTGCTACCGTTGACTTTAAAGCCTCTTGTTGAAGGGCTGTTTCAACGGCGATGACCCTTTCCCTGAAGTCAAGGTACTGCCTTGCCGCCGCTAGAAGTTTCGGATCAACATTCTTAGTAGCAAAAGGACTCTCTTTCCATTCATATGCCGCTGCTGCAAGCCTCTCTAGGCGTCC
>QMLZ01000203.1 GCA_003646995.1 Deltaproteobacteria bacterium
AGAAATGACGGTCATAACCCGTCGCTGGTGAGCAAGTTAGAGGCAAAGGGGATACCGTTTCTCCCGGGCTGGGCTGCCTCGGTGGCAAGGGGTAAAAAGCTGGTCGATGGTGTCACCTTGGGAAGCCTTAATACCTCTGAAAGAAGAATATTTGATTGCGATCTGCTAGTGGCTTCGGCAGGGCTCACGCCCCTTAGCGGCCCTTTATCCACCGTTGGTGCCAAGTTTGCTTATGATCCGCACACCAATTTCTTCCTTCCTACGGAAATTCCACCAAGGGTATTTGCTGCAGGGAGATTATTGGGTTATGCGGACCCTGCCTCTGTCGAGGCCTCAGGCAAGCTCGCAGGTCTGAGGGCTGCCCAGTGCTGTGGAGTCCAGGTATCCACCAAAGGGGCGGAAGAAGCCATAAAGGAACTCCCCGGGCCTCAAAGAGGCTGCCATATTGTCCACGGACCAGGTATTGGCAAGGGAAGCAAGGCGTTTATTTGTTTCGATGAAGACGGGACTTACAAAATTGCCAGGCAATGTGTACAACAGGGCTTTGATCTGCCTGAACTTGCCAAACGCTTTGGCGTGTTCGGCCTGGGGCCGTCCCAGGGCGGTATCCCCGGCCACAATCTGCCTTTGGTATTGGCGGAACTCAGGGGATCCCATGTGGAGGACTTTTTCCCCACAACGGTGCGTTCTCCCCTGGTACCCACTTTGATGGCAACGGTGGCGGGGCCCAATCACCAAATATTCAAGAGAACGCCCATGCATGAACTTCAGGAAAAGGCGGGGGCGGTATTCCGTCGTACTGGAGCCTGGAAGCGAGCTAGATATTTTTCAAAGGATCTCACAAGCAGAGATGAAGTTACAGCAGTTCGGAGATCCGTTGGAATCATAGATGTCTCAACTCTCGGGAAATTCCGCTTGTTCGGTCCCGATGCCCTCAAGGCCTTACAAAGGGTATATATCTCTGACATGAGCCGAGTAAGAGAAGGTAGCTTGAAATACTCCGCTATGCTCAATTATGACGGTATGATAGTGGATGATGGACTTGTAACCAAGATAGGAGAAAACGACTTTTATTTCACCACTTCCACGGGACGCGCCGGCAGCACCATCGAATGGTTTAGGTATCACACCAGGTATGACGGATGGGATTTCCATCTTGTCAATCTCACTGACCACCTGGCCGCCATTAACCTTGCTGGCCCCAAGGCGCGGGAAGTGCTGTCTCGGCTCACTGATGCAGACCTTTCAAACGAGGCATTTCCATATATGGGTTACCGGGAATTCAGGCTCGCGGGTAAGATTCCTGTGCGTGCATTGCGAGTGGGTTTTGTAGGTGAGTTGTCTTATGAACTACACTTCCCTGCATCATACGGCGAAAGCGTATGGAACATGCTCCTGAAGGCAGGTGAAGACTTTGGTATCAGGCCTTTTGGGCTCGAAGCGCAGTTCACTCTGAGGCTCGAAAAGGGCCATATCATCATTGGGCAGGACACAGAGCAGAGGGTAAATCTGCTTGATCTCGGGCTGGGGTTTCTGTGGGACCGGAGTGATAAGGCCAGCAAGAAGATAGGTGCACCGGCCCTTACTTTTGTTGAGCGCCAGAAGGGGAGGTTGAAGTTGGTGGGCCTCAGAATGGAGGAACCCTCAAGGACGCCTGGGGACGGGTCAGTGATTAACCAGGGAAATGATGTAGTGGGATATGTATGCAGCTCCCGTTACTCACCCACTCTGCAGCAGTCCATTGCCATGGCCTTGGTCATAGACGAACTGGCGCGTGAAGGAACAAAGGTCAATATCTATCAGAACGACCATAATAGACCGGTTCGATACAAAGCCACGGTGGTTCGAATGCCTTTTTACGATCCAGAGGGAAAGAGGCTGAGAGAATGACGGCTAGCTCGCCTTTTGCGGCTGTATTGTGATGGGATTATGAGCCCGTCAGCCGAGGAATTCCCGAAGGCTTAGGAATGCTGGAATGGTGGAATAGTGGAATAATGGGACATTGGAATAGTAGAGTGGTGGAATAGTGGAACGCCTGTCCGCCATGGTTTTGCGCGGAATGGAATAATGAAATAGTGGAAATATTGGAATGTTGGATTTGGAGAGGAAGGTACCATGGAAATTCAAAGAGTATCACCAATAAAGTTCAAGACGAAACCAGTTGAGATTGAGTCGCGCGACGGTTGGGAAGTAGCCCTTTACTATGGCAAGGGCACAGGCCCCCTTTTGATAGACTTAAGCCATTGCCGCAAGTGGGACTTGCAGGACTCCAATTTATCTAGGTTCCGGCCATTTGGGATCAGTATCCCTGATAAACCTGGCCAATGCGTGTTCAACAACGGCATCTTAGTTAATCGCATGAACAGAACGCAATGCTATATCTGGGAGCTGGCCGCAAACAAGCTACGGCCACCAAGGTCCGTTTCTTACACTGATATCACCGATGGCCATGCCCTACTTGCAGTCACCGGTCCTTCGGCCCTAGAGATAATGGAACGCGTTACCAATCTTGATCTGGGGGCCCCTTCCCTTTCTCCCCCCTGTTTACTCCAAGGTCCTGTTTTCCATATCCCGTGCCAGGTTGTTCTACTGTCAAGATCTAGCACTGGAGCGACAATCTTATTCTCATTTTCTCGTGGATATGGCCAGTCCGTAGCTGATGCATTACTTCATTCAGGAAGAGACCTCGGCCTTACTCCTGGAGGTGAATCAGAGCTCAAACTTTAGACTTTAGCCGGATCAAGTTCTTTGGCTTACACCCCTGCTCATGCGGTGGCTGTTTTTGCTTGTGCTCAATTTCACCTTTTGCTCAGGTTATCTATTTTCTAGGTAAACCAGCAACCCCACAGAAAGGATAATCAACCCTGCCCCCCAGTAAAAATAAATCCCTGGGAACTCACCCATAAAGGCCATACCCCCCAGGGTCGCAAGAACAGGTTCCAGGAGAAGTGCAAGGTTGACCTTGTAGATCTCAATATGTCTCGATGCCCAGTTAAGGAGTGAATGGCCCGTAAGATTTGGCCCCAGTGCAAGGAGGACGATCATGATCCAGCTTATGGTACTATAGCCGCTGAGCCTTTCTCCTGTGGCCAATAAATAGATGAGGCAGAATACTGAGGCGGCGCCATAGACTTGAATGAGATATTTGGCAAAATCAGGATCTGCTTTAAACATGCGAGCGATCATCAGGTACAGGGCGACGAATGCAGCCGAGGAGATGGCGAGCAAATCCCCCAATAGCCTGCTATGCATGAGGGCCACGTCAGATGAAACGATCAAATACATGCCTACTCCAGCAAGCAGGAAAAAGGGTAGCGTGGATCTGGGAGGCGCCTCCTTCAGAAACAAGGCTGAAAAAAGGGCTGCAAATAATGGATGAGTGCCTTGCAAGAAAATGGAGTTGGCAATAGTTGTCATCTGAAGAGAGGCTATCCACGTGATAAAATGACCCGCTAGGAAAAACCCTGCCAACACATATTGCCACCGAAACCCGTGAATGGAGGAGGACAGTCCTCGCCTGCATGCATGCACAGGAAACAGTACGCCCATGGTGATAAAGACCCGGTAAAATGCTATCACACCAAAAGGCACTGCGCCTGCCCACCGAACAAGAAGAGAACTACTTGAGGCAATCAGCACTCCGGTGATAAGTAGCCCATATATCCTGGCCATGTTATCTTAAGTAAACCCCCGCTTTCTAATATCTCCCCATTTGGTTGGGACTGGTGGTCAAAGCCTAGTAGTTAAGCTTTGGGCTTACAAGAAAAATAATGCGCCCCTGGGTCCCACCAAATCTAAGGGGAGAAAAAAAATCGGTCAAAAGGTATTGACACGAAATTTTAAAAGTTATATGCTCCCAAAAAAACTGAACATAATTTCATATTATGAAACTCTCATCTTTAGACAAGAGTTTAAGAATCATTGACCTTCTGGCCCAAAACCCAAAAGGTCTTACCCTGGCAGCAATATCCCAGGCATTACAGATTCCTAGCAGTACCGCCCACCACATCTTAGCAACCTTTGTTTCCCATGGATATGTCTCCAAAGACCCTGAGACCAGGAAGTATTCGCTAGGGTTTAAATTCGTTTCCGTCAGCAAAACTATCTTGGAAAACCTCGACGTTCGTCAGATTGCACATGACTATTTAGTAAAACTTCACGAAAGGTGCAGGGAGAGCGTCTTCCTGGCAGTCTTACGCGATGGCAAGATCGCTTATATCGACCGAATCAATTATCTCAGTGGACTCTCCCTTGCTACTAATGTGGGCTTTACAACAGAGCCCCATGCTACTGCCGGGGGAAAGGTCCTCCTTTCCGGTCTGAGCCGGCAAGAGATCGAACGGATTTACAGGTCTAGACGCCTTCGTCGCTATGGGAAAAATACAATAACGGCCTTGCACGACCTTTTCAAAGAGCTGGAAAAGGTAAGACAACAAGGGTACGCCATCGACGATGAGGAGTATTATGAAGGGGTTAGATGCGTGGGCGCGCCAATTTGTGCCGGAGGCAAGATTATAGCGGCCCTTAGCATTACGGGCTCAGTCTTTTCCATGACAATGGAGAGAATTCAAGATGAATTGATAGAGCTCGCGGTAGAAACGGCAATGGAAATCTCTTCCCAAATGAAGTGGTAATTTTTTTGCGTATAGTTGTGAAGCTTATTTCATAATATGAAATCAATAGGAGCAAAATGTGAAAGAAATCTGTATTTACGGTAGAGGTGGACAGGGTTCTCTGGTTCTCGCCCAATTTATGGCAATAGCAGCCTTAGAGGACAATAAATACGGACAGGCCTTTCCTTTTCTGGGCGGAGGGGGAGAAAGAAGAGGCAAGCCTATCATGGCCTTTTGCAGGTTGGACAATACCCCTATTAGACTGAGGAGCCGAGTTAGTCAAGCTGATTACCTTATTGTACAAGATGCTACTATTTTCAAAGACGAACCTGTCCTTGATAAGGTCAAACCTGGGGGAATTGTATTAGTGAATACAGAAAGGAAGCCAGAAGAACTCGGCATAGCAAAAGATGTCTGTGTGCATACTGTACAAGCAGAGAAACTCGCACGTGAAATCCTTGGTCGCCCTATCATGAATACAGCTCTTCTGGGGGCCTTCGCTGCTGTGACAAAGGAGCTCAGTTTGGAAGCTACGTTGAAGGCTGTTCGAAAAAAGTTCCCGGGAGAGTTAGGGGAGAACAATGCTTGGGTGGTAGAGAAAACTTACAAGGCACTCGTTGGGGGTCATTCATAATGAGAATAACCATGGGAGCTGTTGTGGCTGGTGGAACCTCACTTGAGTACAAAACCGGGTCATGGCGCGATCAACGCCCTATTATCGATCAAGATCTATGCAAAAAATGTGGCATTTGTGAAAGTGTCTGCCCTGACAGTTCGGTTCACGAACAAGACGAAATCTATTTCATTGACTATGACTACTGCAAGGGTTGTGGTCTTTGCGCCTATGAATGCCCGGCTGATGCAATCAAGATGATCCCGGAGGAAAAATAAATGACCAACACAGAGGTTTTAGAAGGATCTGAGGCAGTCGCTCTTGCTGTGAAGGCCTGTCGTCCTCAAGTCATTTCAGCTTATCCCATTAGCCCCCAAACCCATATTGTTGAGGCGCTCGCCAGGATGGTCGCAAACGGCGATCTTGATTCTGAATACGTCCGAGTTGAATCAGAGTTTTCTGCAGCGAGTGTGGTTAGCGGTGCTTCTGCC
>QMLZ01000204.1 GCA_003646995.1 Deltaproteobacteria bacterium
GGTATCGGATATCGAGGTGCTCATGGCATAGAAAGTACAGAGCAGCACTATATCCCTTTTGAATGGGTTAGGGCAAAAAACGTAGTCAAACAGGTAAAACCCACCATAGGCAGCCACGTGTTTTTGGATAAGGAGATGCTTTTGAAGCTCAACCCTGATATCATCTTCATTGACAGCGGCGGTCTTCTTCTCGTGGCCGAAGATTACTATAGGAGGCCAGAATACTATAGGACTTTGAAGGCCTTTTCAGAGAAGAGGGTTTATACACTGCTTCCGTTCAACTGGTATGCAACCAATATAGGGACTGCTCTGGCCGATGCATATGCCATTGGAAAGGTTCTTTACCCACAGAGGTTCAAGGACATTGATCCGGAGAAAAAGGCAGATGAGATTTATACATTTCTGGTTGGAAGGCCTGTCTATGGCCAAATGAAGCGGGAATACCAGGCTATCGGTAGTCCACCGGTTTTTACCTTAGCCGAACATTGATGAACTCATAAAAAGTTGAAACTTCCAAATTCGTGCATTGTAATTTCAAGGAGTTAGATGCTGTGAAGCTCTCAAAGTTTGAGTTTTTAGCACACGATTACTATTGAAACAAGATAATTTGGTTTTCTGCCTTGACAAAGAATGTAGCTGTAGTTATATAACTAACATGTTAGTTATCAGCGAGGTTTAAATATGACATCTCAAAGGCTGACAGTAGAGGAAAGGCGTAAGCAGATTCTTTGCAAGGCTAGGGAGTTGTGCACAAAAAAGGGGTTTGCTGGAACAACACTAGACGAGATCGCAAAGGCAGCAGGTGTAAGTAGGGCGCTTATTGTGCAGCATTTTGGAAGTAAAGAGAAGCTTTATGAGGTATTGATAGATTATCTCTTCAGCGATCATCCTATGGAAAGAGACCCTCAAATTAAGGGCTATGCTGAGCGGAAAGATGATCGTGGGGTTTTTATGGCATATTGCGAACATGCCTATGATTACATGATGGCAACTCACGCCCAATCTCCTTTGAGATTGGTTATGTTTAGCATGCTTGAGAAACCGGATTTATACAAGAAGCATTTCCGGAATAGGAAACTAAAAGGTATTAAGGTACTTGAAGAGTACATTTCTAATAGGATCAAAGATGGTGTATTCAGAGAAGTCAACCCATTTTATGTGGCAGTGGCTTTTTCTTCCATGGTTACCCAACTTCTAGTAGATGCTACCACATTGAGAACCATAGGTAATAAGAAGGAATTTGTCCAAATCACTGGCACGATAGTCGATCTCTTATTAAAGGGATTAAGAGAAAGGAGGGATGCATCGTGAAGTGCGAAAGGTGTGGAGCCTTAATAAGCAATGAGGAAGATCTATATAAGCATGCGGGGCAGAATCTTTGTGAAGACTGCTATATGGACCTTGTAGCTAGCCCAAAGGTCTGTGATCCATGGGCTGTTCACACCGCCAAGAGTTTGGCTAAAGATAAGCCGGTATTGACTCCAATACAGGAAAAGATCCTTTTGCTTATTAGGGAAAAGGGTCCAATTACGGCCGAAGAGATTTGTTCAAGTCTTGGGATAAGCCAAGAGGAGTTCCGATTAAACTTTACCCCGCTCAGGCACATGGAACTGGCCCGGGCATGCAAGGTGAATGACAAGGTATGCTATACGCTCTTTGACCGGTGAGATTTTGTTTGCAAATTGTGCGGATATATTTGGGGTAGCACAAAGGCCCCTTAAGTAAGGGGCCCCAAAATTAGCAAGCTCCGCTTTGAGCGGAAAAAACTGAATCAAAGAAGGCCACGAAGGCCTATGTTCCCTGAAAGGGGGCAGTCTTCATAAGCGGGATAATTTTAGGCTCCAAAAGCACAAAGTAAGAGACGCTAATCGAAATACTCCAAAAACCAGCAGACATAGAAGGAAGACGAAGGATGTTGATGAATCCGATGGGAGATTTTTGGCTTTATACAATGGATATCTGGATGTGGTTATATACACTCGAGGAAGGGAAGTAGTAGTTGGAGGGGAGATCAAGGGGAAGAGGGAACTTCCACTTGGCGAGATAGAATATACATATCCCCTTATTTTGATCAAAGAAATTCATCTCTTCAAGGCCAAAAGAGAGGAAAGAGTTTACCCATACCCCTATCCCTTTTGGTGTTATCCGCCATGGTGGTATTATCCATGCTGGTATCTCTGGTAGGGGAAAGGAGGTGAATAAATGGAATCCGCTTCTTATAATTTTAATATGTTACAAAAAATTTTGCCAAATTTGGGTTAAGATGGATTTTACAAGATAGATGGTCAATGTACCTGATAGGAAAGCACCTATTTTTTCATACGCCTGTTTAACATGAGTAATTCCTGATCCAAGCCATGTCTTAACATAGTAAGCTGCTCGGAAATTGCTACCAAGCTATCAGCTGAAATAGCTCTGAGATTAAATGGGAATAGACTTGGAGAGTTAAGGACTGTTTCCAAGGTAGCGGTTCCATTGGGATTAGCATACAAAAAGGCCTCGACCAACCAAGCAATAAGTTCTGTATGAGCAATTGTTAAAGAGTTCCCTTAGGTATATATACCTTTTTCTGATGTTTCCTTCAGAACTCCCCAATCAGTAAAGCTTCGTAGCACCCGCTGTGCTGCCCTGGATACTGTTTCGCGCTCACCATATTGCTCTTTCAGCCTACGTTGCACTTGACTAACTGTTGCTGTCCCCTGGAGTCTGAGAAGCCTTCCTACCTGGGTCGCTACAACCCCCCAGAAAGGATAGACTGCCATGGTCATGCCCCAATGGACTGCAATATGGTTTTCTTGGGGTGGACATGAAAGAAATCTGAGACCTTTCTGCTGAAGAAGATAAAGCTCATCCGGAGGCCGCACCCAGATTCTTAATAGAATTGTGATGGTTTTGTCAAGTGAGCTACGCTTATTTGCATTTTTAGAACGAAACCATCCTTGAAGATACTCTTTCAATATTTTCTTTGCCTCAGGCACTTTGTTTCCAGCCAAAACAAGATATGCTGTTCGCTCCATCCAGTTAAGACGAATGATGCGGTCTATTCCTATCTGGCTATATCTTAGATCTTTTAACATAACTATTAGTTTTCCCTTTTGATCTGAATAAACGGAACAATTAGCTCTTCAACACTAATCCCACCATGAGCAATAAGGGTTTCTCCTGCCTTAACAAAAGCATTACGGTTTGAAGCAATTAGAACCAGATAGTCTTCTGGAAGACCGATTGATGGCCATTCAAAGGATTCAGGGAATTGCTTTTTGATTTGACTTCTAAGTCTGGCATCTGAGTAAACACGCACGCGCTCTCCTTTTAATTCTGCAATAGCCCCTTCAGCTGGTCTTCCCATACCATGTGCCTGAATATTGCCATGATCTGAGGTAAGGTAGACCTGAAAACCGCTACTATGAAGAAGTGCAATTAGTTTCAGAAGAAAGCCCTGCTTGACCCATTGCCTGACCTGATTATGCATACCTGCTGAACCCAGTTCCATACCGTGTATTATACGATCTATTTTCCTGATTACAATACCGAATACACGCAATTTAGGATTCACAATGTTTTCTACTATTAGTTTTGTATTGTTTTTATCCCCCAATACATTTAAATAAGCTACCTCCTGCCCTCTAAGACCCTGATCTATCCAAAACTGAGTCCAAAGAGCGGATTCCTTATCTGTTGTATGAATACTTGTTGGAAAGTAAATCGGCGGTTTTCCAGCAAAAACAGCCTGTCGGGAAACAGGGGTAATAGTTGGAACCCATGCAAAGACCGCATCTTCACGAAGACACAGACTGGGTTCCAGCCCTTTGAGCACTTCACGTATAGCGATCCATTGGTCTATTGAGAGCCCATCCAATAGTAAAAGAGCCATCTTTACACACTGTTCGTTTTCAATGCTTCGAGCAAGATAACGCGGTATATGATGTAGCATCACAGGCGGTATAGGGGGAAGATTAATCAGGCTGGCATATCGTTTCAGCACCCATCTGATAAGTGCCGAATCAATGCTGTCTCTAAACTCTTTAATGCGTTTCAAATATTTTTCTGGCAAAGAAGCATTTGCCTCCAGTGTTAAGGTAATAAGTTCTGACCACCTATAGGCAAAATTAAACCACTCCCAATATCGGGCATCAATTGAAGGGATTGTTTTCGCAACGGAATTAAGTAAACCTTCAATGCGACGGATACGATTTTCAATAGGAGAGACTTTGATGCCATATCCCACCCAGGTATTGGCAAGCTCCTCAATATGCTCGTGATGAACAGGTTTGAGAAAGCCCTCTAAGAAAAGATTATCAATGTAGATGCGGACATCATTATGATCAAAAGGTAAAAGCAATGGACCTGAAAATTTCAATCCATAATTCTCGGTCTTATCATGGATAGATCCGCCTTTTTGTTGAACAAGCCAATCCAGAAACACTGACCATCGTTCTTGCAGGAAGGCAAAAAATGCCTCACGATCAGGAATAATAGTCTCAAGAGGCCAATCCTCAAATAGGCTATTTTGACGAAGCACATGAATAAGACGCTCATCAAGGATGGCTGGAAGACGCCTGCCACGGTAATGCCTTCGTAGCAAGACCCTGAGTAGGTCAGATGGCTGCTTGATGAGTTCAGGAGCAATCTCAAACACATGCCGAAGAATAAAATCCTTGGTGGCATTGTCTCCAAGCTGCCCTGGTGCATATTTTTCCTGCACCTCAAACAAGACATCAAGATCAGCCCTATCAAGTGCAGCTACCACAGGATAGCTGAGATTTGGGAAAAGATCCCCCAGGTTGAATGAAAGTTTGCGACCAACCTGAAGTAGGTCATAAGGTAAGGTATCCAGATCACTTGAAGATGATCTTAGCACTACTACCAGATCAGTTTCCTCACCCTTGTCCCAATAAGAACGGAATTTTGACTCAAAGGCATAGCGAAATTCAACATGATCCTCAAAAGGGATCATCTCAAAACCCCGTTCCCTGATCCCTTCAAGTATTTTCTCTTCGAGGAGCAGACCATCTGGGTCTGCAACCAGGGTAAGTCGTGCAACTCGGGGTGTAAACTCTTTCAGTATCTGATCACGCCAGCTACCCATGAGTAGCTCCTTCCACACGAACCAAAAGCAATGGCATCATTTCCGGCAATATCTGAGCCCTGCGTTCAAGCTGTTCTTTGAAAAGGTGTTCCTCCTGCTCCAAGAGATGCAGGCGATAGTTACAGACCTGAGGTAGTCCAATTCGCAGGATGGCCTTTCTGCGTGAAGCAAAGGCATATTCAGCCTTTTTACGCTCCTGAGTAAGGCGCTCTTTATGAACCAATACAAGTTCATCATAGATTGTTCTTCCATATAGTTCTGCTACTTTCCTAACTTGTTCAAATGTTTGATGCGAGGTATCATAGTCCAAATAACCAAGGATCGTAGGCAAAGTAGTTAGCAGTTGATCCCAGATATATCGCGCAGTAGGTGCAAGTATCCTACCATTGTCGTCATCTAAGAACAAGGGTATAATCCGATATTGATTCCAGCCTTCAGATGAAATTGATATTCTCCAAAGAGACCAAAAACCCTTTATCTCTTTTGCAAGACCAGGAAGCGTGATCACAGGGACAGGTTGTCCTTGCGCAAAAATAGGAACATTCATCGCTAAATTTCGCACCCTGGGATCCTCAA
>QMLZ01000205.1 GCA_003646995.1 Deltaproteobacteria bacterium
CGTCCCCTACTACCGGAAGCTGGTTCAAGGATTTCCCTTGGGCTTTCTTCTGGGACCCCACCGCTCGTGGGATCTGGTTTAACTGCGCAAAGCCTCCCTACGACAATAAGTGGGTCAGGTGGGCTTTGATCCTAGCAATCGATATGTATGAGGTGATGATAACCGCCTATGACGCTATCCAGATCCTTGTTCCTACTCACGCAGGAATGGGACCGGCCCAGTTTAACCTGTACCAGAAAGGGATGCTACCCTGGCTCAAAGAGTTTGCATTTGCAGATGGCTATAGGCCCTTTGATCCAGATCTGCCTGAGAGGCTACGGGAGTATGCGATCTTAAAGGGGTACATATCACCAACTGATCCCAGGGATCCCGTCGACGTATGGGGCCCGGGTTGGTGGCGCCATGATCCTGAAAAAGCAGCAGAGCTGCTAGAGGCTCAGGGGTTTACAAAACGCCACGGCAAGTGGTACCTACCGGATGGAAAGCCTTGGAAGATAACCATCACTACACCCACTTATGAGGTCGATGCCACACGGCTTGCGTTCGCTGTGGCAGAGCAATGGCGGGAGTTCGGCATACAGGTTAAAGTCGATGTTCTCGAATACACGCCGTTCTGGGACGCTCTCAACTACGGAAGGTTTGAGGTGGGCACTTACTGGAGCTCAATGGCCCAGGGAGGCATCGTAAAGGACCTTTGGTACAAACATGTGTGGTACCACAAGAGGCATCTCACGCCGGTTGGAGAATATACCTATTACAACAGTGTCCGCTGGGAGAATGAAAAGGTAAGTGCTTTGCTTGACGACATGGCTGCCTTGCATCCGGACGATCCCAAACTGGTGGAGCTAGCCCGTGAGGTTTTGAAAGAGCTTATCAGAGAAATGCCGTTGGTCCCTGCTGTCGACTGCAAGAAGTTCTCCCCATACGATACCTATTACTGGACCGGGTTCCCCAACGCCGACAATTACTATTGGGACCCCCTATTCTGGTGCGGTGGCTTCAAATGGATAACTCCACATCTCAAACCCACCAGGGGTGAATAGCTAAGGAGTAGCTGGGGAGCTGCCGCTTGGCAGCTCCCCTCTGTTCAAGGGGCTAGAAGAATATGGCAAGATATATCACTAAGAGCTTAAGCTCAGTTGTAATCACTTTCTTGCTAGGGACTTTGATACTTTTCGTGATTAGCAGACTGTCTCCGACAAATCCAATAGACGTTATGATGAGTAGATTAGCCGAGGCAGGGGCAAGTTTAACGCCCGAAGCGTACGAATCCATGAGAACCACATTTATGAAACTTTATGGTTTGGACAAACCTCTGTTTGTGCAATATCTCTCGTTTATGAAGGGCCTCCTCGCCGGGGACCTAGGACCTTCCTTCTCCCATTTTCCTACTCCTGTGACCGAACTTATCTACCGAGCTATGCCCTGGACAGTTGGCTTATTGACCGTGAGTATCTTGATTTCTTGGGTATTCGGTAACTTAATCGGAGCCATTGCTGGGTATTTTGATTACAAAAGGCTGTCGAAGATATTAGAAGGTGTTTCTTTAATCTTGAGTCTTATACCATATCCCGTCCTTGCCTTATCGCTAGCTTTGCTTTTCATATATGTTGTGCCACTTTTCCCTTATTTCGGTGGTGCTCCACCTGGTGTTTCTCCCCGGTTTTCGTGGCCCTATATTGTAGGGATTTTAGGGCATGCTTGCTTGCCTGCTCTATCTATAATACTGATAAACACCGGAATGTCAGTTGTCACTATGCGGGCACTCACCATTGGGGTGAAAACCGAAGACTACGTGGAGTACGCTGAGCTTAGAAAATTACCGCGGACGCACGTACTGGTGCACTACATATTGCGTAATTGTCTGTTGCCGCAAGTCACGGGGCTAGCGCTGAGCCTGGGACAAGTCTTCAGCGGGACCTTGGTAACGGAATATATATTTGCCTATCCTGGATTGGGCCAGTTAAGTTACTACGCGATTGTCAACGGAGATTACAATTTAGTTATGGGGATAGCCTTTTTTTCACTTGTCGGAATATGTATTGCGATCTTTTTATTAGAGCTTATTTATCCTCTAATAGATCCAAGGACTAGGGCGGGTGGATGAAATGCGGCGATTGAGAAAGGCGCTGGGAAGGATTTTTAACTATTGCAAGGCCTCCAAGTCTTTAAGCTTCGGTATTTCTGGGGTGGTCATATTGCTCATCTTGGGATTCGGTGTGGCTCCATTTGCGCCGTTCAATCCATGCCGGTGGGGCAAGGTTCCGCGTGACGAACCGCCCTCTCTATTACATCCTCTAGGTACCACCACCCTGGGACAGGACGTTTTCTGGCTGATTACACGTGCTATAAGGAATTCTTTGATGTTGGGAGCAGTAACAGCCGGACTCTCGATGGTGATGGCTATTTTCATGGGATTTCTAGCTGGTTATTTGGATGAACGAATTTGGGGAAAGCTAGCAAACGAGATCATCAACGCTTTTTCTATAATACCAGGGTTGCCCTATCTAATGGTGCTTGCATTTGCGTTTAAGGATTACTTAAACATTGTAGTAATAGGGTTTTTTTTGTCGACCATTGGGTGGGCATGGCCTGCAAAGGCTTTGAGATCGATCGTCTTGGAGATGAGGAGACGAACACATGTGTATACTGGCGTTGCTTCAGGACTGAGTCTTTCCAAGCTTTTCGTACATGAGTTTTTGCCATACATCTTGCCATGGATAGCTACACAATCCCTTAATTTAGTAAGGTGGTCCATCGGGATGGAAACAACGTTAGGTGTGTTTGGTTTGTCCTCGATGGAAGAGGCGACCATTGGCACGATGCTATATTGGGCTATGCAATATCAGGCACTTTTGAGAGGAATATGGTGGTGGCTTAGCACGCCCATTATAACGGTGGTGTTGCTTATATCATCGCTTTACTATTTTTCAATAGGACTTGGTGAACTACTTAATCCCAAGAGTCGTCTAGCCCAAGTTAGGAGGAGTACATGGGCAGGATAATCGAACTTCGAAATGTAAGCGCTTACTATAAAATTGGTCGGGACTTATATGTGCGTGCAGTGGATGGTGTTTCTTTCTCTGTGGAGGAAGGCGAGATCCTTGGAATAGCTGGAGAGTCCGGTTGTGGAAAGACCACCCTTATAAAAGTGTGTACTGCCTCAATCAACCCCCCTTTAACTATGGCCGGTGGCAATGTTTTCTACTGCGTGGAAGGGAAAAGAATCGACCTTTTAGCACTTAGCGAAGAGGAAGTTCGAAGACTCAGATGGGAATTTTTCACTTTGGTGCCACAGGCGGCGATGAACTCACTAAATCCTGTGAAAAAAATAGGTGCGATTTTCTCAGAGACGCTACGGGCATGCACTAAGAGCACAAACAAAGGACGGATCAAGGAAATTGTCCATGAGGTCCTTGACAGCCTTGGGCTACCTAGCGAGGTCCTAGGAATGTATCCTTGCCAACTCAGTGGAGGGATGAAACAAAGGATCGTCGTTGCCTTAGCAACTGTAACAACACCGAAGGTTATCTTTTGTGATGAACCTACTACAGGGCTAGATTTAGTGACACAAAAAGGCATTCTTCAGTTCCTGCAAGAAAAAGCTAGGGCAACAAACTCAACGCTGATTTTAGTCTCCCATGATATAGGTATTCAGGCTCAAGTGACTGATATATTAGCTATTGCATACGCAGGGAAGATTGTGGAAATAGGTCCTACAGAAGAGATCTTCGCTAAACCCCTTCATCCGTATACAATTAAGCTGATTAGTTCCCTACCGGTGATTGGAGATCGGTCTTCGAAAGCTGGTCTAGCAGGGACCCCTCCGTCTTTGGTAAGGCCACCTCAAGGGTGTAGGTTTCATCCGAGATGTGTTTTGGCGGAAGATATATGTGAAAGAGAGGAGCCTCCGCTTATAGAGGTGCGTTCTAACCATTATGTAGCTTGTTTTAAGAGCGGAGAGGTCGAGAGGTGATTGGTTTGAGGAAAGAGAAAACCCTCCTCGACTTACGGGGTGTGACACGGGTCTTTCGGACCGGTCTATATCTCGGCGCTGCATTTAGAGCTGTGGATGACGTAAGTTTCTGCGTCAGAGAAAAGACATGCGAAATAATCGCAGGTGAAAGTGGCTCGGGGAAGTCAACGTTGGCTAAAATGGTTTTGGGAATCTTAAAACCCAGTGCAGGTGAGGTGTTGTACAAAGGAAGGAATATTTTCAGGTTGAGAGGCGGGGAGAGAAAGGAGTTCAAACGTGAAGTCCAACCAGTGTTTCAAGACCCTTTCGAGACATTCAATCCCTTCCGCAAAGTCACAGACTACCTTGAAGCCACTGCCTTGAATTTCGGTATGGCCAAATCAAGGAGGGAAGCAATCCGGCTTATTGATGACCGTTTACAGAGAATAGGGATGGATCCGCATGACGTACATGGAAAATTTCCCCATGAATTTTCAGGGGGACAGCTGCAGCGGCTGTCAATAGCCAGGGCCTTGATGGCAAACCCTCGTCTGCTGGTTGCCGACGAGCCTGTCTCCATGGTTGATGCATCGGTTAGGGTGGACATTCTAGCACTTTTTGTGGAACTGATGGTAGGCTCTAATATGTCGGTCATATACATCACGCATGATTTGTCCACCGCTTACTATTTGGGCGTACAAACAAACGCTGAGATCATCATCATGTATCGAGGCGAGTGCGTCGAAAAGGGCTCAGTAGAGGAAGTTCTAATCAATCCTTTACATCCGTACAGTGAAATGCTGCTCGACGCGCTTCCCGAGCCGAATCCACAGAGAAAATGGACAAGTCGTGCCCGATTGCCTTCTTTAACACTGAAAGAATTCCGGAAAAATGGTTGTAAATTTGCTGAAAGATGTCAGCGTGCGGCTCAGATATGCTTCGAGAAACGGCCACCATTATCTTACGTCGACAACCGAGCGGTCAGATGTTGGGTTGTGGAGGAGAAAGTGCTAAAGGAGGGACACCATGAGGCTTAAGGTTCCTAAGATATTGATCGTTGGAGCTGGAAGCTTCTTTACCAATTTCTGGGTCCGAGACATTGCGCTCATTCCGGGCTTGGAAGGGGGAATCTTTGCACTTGTGGATGTAGACCCTGTACGCTTGAAGCTCGCTGTCGATACCGCGAGAAAAACGTTGGAGAAACTCGGGAAGGAAAAGAAGTGGAGGATCATCGCCTCCGTGCATCGTGAGGAATTGATGCCCGATACTGATTATCTAATCAATACAATTGAAGTCTCAGGTACAGAAACTGTCAGGTACGATTATGAGATTCCTAAGAGATACGGGGTAGATCAATGTATTGGTGATACCATAGGGCCAGGTGGGATAATGAAGGCGTTGAGAACGATTCCAGTGTGGCTTGGAATCTTAAGAGATGCTGAAAGATTATGCCCGGATGCACTAGTTCTTAATTACACAAATCCCATGTCCATGATGGTACTGGCGGCTGGGATGACGACCGATTTGCCTGTGATCGGACTCTGTCACTCCGTTCAGCACACATCCAAACAACTGGCAGAATATACCGGTGTTCCTTACAAGGAATTGGAATGGGAATGCGCGGGTATCAATCACATGTCTTGGTTCATTAAACTCAGGCACAATGGGCAAGATCTATACCCTCTCTTAAAAGAAAAGGCGCAAGAACC
>QMLZ01000206.1 GCA_003646995.1 Deltaproteobacteria bacterium
CTGGTTGGAGCAACAGACTGGTTTGTGAAGGGGCCGTTCGTTGTGGAAGGGATGATTCAGGGCCTGCTAAGCGCTGGAGCGGCAATCGCGGTGTTGTATATTGGCTTTTTGTTTTTCTGTACAAAAAAAACGATCTTTTTGAGCTTGGCGGTGATGAAGCTGCAGTTTATGCCCTGGAATTATGTGGTGGCTTTCATGGTGTTGAGCGGTATAGTGGGGGCGATCGGTAGTCTCATCGCTGTGGGACGCTTTTTTGAGATGGCAAGGTCGTAGATATGTGGTCAGAGATATGCAGGCGAAAGGCACAGTATGTGTTTGCGCTGGCCATTGTTTCTTTTTGGTTTTTCTGGCTGGATGGGGTCGGGGAACTTAGTGGCCAGACGCGAGGACTCATCGACGAGCAGGCAAAAAAGTTGGAGATCTTCGATTTTAGGGAAAAGGATTTGATTGAAAAATTGAACGATTTAGAGGAGTCTATCAAATCAAAAAGAGAGCAGATAGAAAAGGCCAAGGCAAACCTTGTTTCTTTGGAGAGGAGATCAAAAGGCTTGGCGCTTGCTTTGGACGAGTTGAATGTAGAAAGGAAGTCGCTTGAGGCAAGATTGTCCCTACGCCTTGTATACCTTTACAAATACGCTAGAAGAGGATATATGAGGGCTCTCTGTTCCGCTGCGGACCTGACTGATTTTCGTAGAAGGGCTATTTACCTATCGCGCCTGATGCAAGAGGACTCAAAAAACTTGGAAAATATCCTTTCCCAGCAAAACGAGATCAGCAAGAAACTTGAAGAAATAAAGGAAGAAATAAAACTGACCGATGCACTAAGAAAGCGAGAGGCGGCCAACCTGACGGCGCTAAAGGAGGATGTTGAAAAGAAAGTGATTAAACTGATGAGAATTCACGAAGAAAAGGAGTTCTATTTAAGTGCTGTCAGGGAACTGGAGTCAGCAGGGAGCAAGTTCAAGGAGACAATAGTTCATGTCGAAGACCGTAAGGACCGCACCCCTTTGGAGGTCCGGGATATATCCGGGCTTAAGGGAAAACTCCCCGTGCCATTGTCGGGAACCATTGTAAGAGGGAAGAAGCTATTCAGGTCAAATCGCGTTCATCTTGAAAAGGGAATTTTCATAAGGGCCAAGGATGGGGCCCAGGTGCGTGCAGTGTTGCCGGGAAGGGTTGAGTTCTCCGGGCGACTGAAAGGATACGGCCAAGTGGTCATAATCAACCACGGGTCGCGGTTTTTTACCATTTCAGCACTTCTTTCCCACAGGGAGAAAAAGGAAGGAGACCAGGTTCGACAAGGAGATGTAATTGGTGAAGTAGGCTCCGCAGCAACCGGGATAGGCCCAAGTCTTTACTTTGAAATCAGAAAGGGGGGTAAAAACCTAGACCCCCTAAAATGGCTGAACACCAAGGGATAGTATCCCAAGAAGAGGGCTCTAGCAGATCACCGAGGCATAATTCAGGTTTATTTTGTTTAAGCGTGGTAGTAATATTTATTAGTAACTGCCAAATCCAGAGGTGAAAGGATGAAACCCCACAAGGTAAAGTTGTTTTTTTATTTTGTATTGTTGCTTACTTTTATCGGAGGTGCTCTTTTTCTGAATGGTGGACAAAGAGCTGTAACTGCGGGAACCGAAGAGGCATATCCAGACCTTGAGATATTTACCGAGGTGCTCAGGCAGATACAGGAGAATTACGTAGAGCCACAGGATCCAAAGAAGCTCATCTATGGCGCAGTAAAGGGTATGGTACAAAGCCTTGACCCTCACTCGTCTTTCATGACTAAAGATGAATACCAGGAACTGATGCTTGAAACAAAAGGAAGTTTTACTGGTATAGGAATTGAGATAACCATTAAGGACAACATCTTGACTGTGGTGTCTCCGATAGAAGGCACCCCGGCTTACAAGGTGGGCCTCAAGGCCGGGGACAAGATAATCAAGATTGAGGATAAGTCCACCAAGAACATGACCCTGATGGACGCTGTAAAGCGCATCAGGGGACCTAAAGGTACTAAAGTTAAACTGACAATCCTTCGCGAAGGCGAGAGAAAACCCCTTGTGTTCTCCATAACGAGAGACGTGATACCATTAAAGAGCGTGAGGGCCTTCCTCCTGGAGCCAGGTATTGGATATGTTCGAATTTCAACGTTCCAGAGCAAGACCGCAAAAGATCTTGCAAAGGCTGTTGGTGATTTAGAAGAGAAGGGAAGGCTAAACGGCTTGATACTTGATCTGAGGAATAATCCGGGAGGTCTTCTTTCGCAGGCTATCGAGGTCTCAGACTATTTTTTGGACTCCGGAATAATAGTTACGACAAAGGGCCGGAAGCATTCCCAAGACATTGTGGCTAGGGCACATAAGAACGGGGAGACAAGAGACTATCCCATAATCGTACTAGTAAACGGAGGCAGCGCCAGTGCCTCTGAGATCGTGGCGGGTGCTCTGCAAGACAACAAGAGGGCCGTAATACTTGGAACCAGGACTTTTGGCAAGGGGTCTGTGCAGACCATCTTGCCATTATCTGATGGTTCTGCTTTGAGGCTCACAACTGCGAGGTATTACACCCCGAGCGGGAGATCAATTCAGCTAAGCGGTATACAGCCCGACATAGAACTCGCATTTGTGCCACCTGAGAAAAAGAAAAAGAAAAATGAAGAAAAGCGTTTCCTGCGTGAAGAGGATCTTGAGAGGCACATGCCCGGAGAAGGGAAGGAGGAGCCTGAAGAGAAGGGTGGGAAAGAAACCAGCAGCCCAGTGAAGCGCTCGGAAAAGGCTAAGGAGCTCATAGAAAGGGACAACCAAGTGCGGCATGCATTACAGTTGCTGAAAACGTGGAATATATTCTCCCAGATGAAGGGAATATCGGCCGCCAAATAATGGAGCAGAGCCGTAAACCGTAACCAGCGGATGCCCAAAGTGGAATGCAAGACACGGGGAGGTGGTTCGCACAAGAAATTTGTATTGCTTCTTTTAGGTATTGCGGTTGGACTGCTGTTCCTTTCCATTGTCCTAATAAGCGTGACCAGAGAGCCCAATGACTTGGACAAGGTACCGCTTTACGAGGAGGTATATGGTACCAGCAAACCCTTGAGATCTGCGATAAATGGAATCGATAAGGTTATCTTTTCCGCCTTATACTCCAGTGGAATTTCCCAAAAGGATGTCCATTTTATTTCTGTGGAGCCTCGCCAAGAAAAGGGGGAGATCTGGGAATTAACAAAGGTTCTCGTTAAGTGCGATGGAGTAGAAAAGGTCCAACGGGTAAAGAGGGAGATAGTAAAGGGTATCAAGTCCCGGCTCGGGTCTTGGGTCCATATAAAACAAGTTCAAGCCAACCCAATGGTAGTGGTTATTTCTATTAAGGGCCGAATTACCCATGAGCTCACATTCGCTTTGGAACCCGATACTACTACAAGGCCAAAAAGCAAACCGAAGGTAGCCTTGATCATTGATGACATGGGTTACGCCCATCGATTAGCCCACAGGTTCATGGCCCTTGGCAATAACATAACCCTTTCCATTTTACCCGGAGCCCCGTTTACAAGGACGATCGCCCTGGAAGCAAGGGAGAGAGGATGTGAGGTGATGCTTCATTTACCCTTGGAACCAAAAGGCTACCCCGGAGTCAATCCTGGACCTGGTTGCCTTTTCACCAACATGGGGAGGGAGGAAATGGCCAGGACTTTGGACTCCGATCTATCTCAGGTCCCAGGGGCTGATGGGATCAATAATCACATGGGTTCTCTATTTACTGAGGACGAGGAGGCGATGCGCGCCTTACTTTGCGAACTGAAAAGCCGGGATCTTTTCTTTATTGATAGTAGGACAACTCCCATGTCCAAGGGCTATGACATGGCTAGGGCAATGGGCATACAAGCCGCCAAAAGAAACGTGTTCATAGACAATAACCTGGACAAGCTGAGCATTGAAACCCAGTTAAGTAAATTGCTAAGCATGGCGTCCCGAACAGGATGGGCCATTGGAATTGGACATCCTCATGAACAAACCGTGGAAGCCCTGGAAGAGTTCTTGCATGAAAAAAGCTGTTTGTTTGAGCTGGTCCCAGTTTCCAGGATTTTGAAGGAGATGACCGGAGCGGAATGTGAGGAAACAGTCAGAACAGGAGGGTAGAATTGAAAATACCATTATTAGACCTAAAAAGGCAATTTGCTGAACTTGAAAAGGAGATTTTTGAGGTAACTCGCGAGGTCTTCACTGAACAAAGATTCATCCTTGGCCCTCGGGTTGAACATTTGGAAAGAGAGATTGCTGAGTATTGTCAGTGCAAGTATGCTGTTGGGGTTTCATCAGGGACCGATGCCCTGCTCATATCTCTAATGGCCTCTGGGATAGGGCTAGGTGATCTTGTCATTACAACACCTTATACATTTTTCGCAACAGCTGGTGCTATAGCGAGGCTCGGCGCCAAGCCCGTTTTCGTTGATATTGATAGGGAGACCTACAACATGGATCCAAAGTTAATAGAGGAAACTCTGCATGCCCTTGAGCCGTCGGAAATGAAAAGGGTAAAGGCGATAATCCCGGTTCACCTCTATGGCCAATGCGCTGAAATGGAACCTATCCTGGCAATAGCAAAGGAATATGGATTGACCGTGATAGAGGATGCTGCCCAGGCCATAGGCGCGGAATACGAATTTTCAGAAGGAAAAACTATGCGTGCCGGATCCATGGGGGATTACGGGTGTTTTTCTTTCTTTCCTTCCAAGAACCTAGGCGCATTTGGTGACGGCGGAATGGTGACGACAAATGATGAAGATGCTTACGAACGCCTAAAAAGCCTGAGGGTCCATGGGGCTAGACCCAAGTATTACCACAAGATCATCGGAGGGAATTTCAGATTAGATGCACTTCAGGCGGCTATCTTGAGCGTCAAGCTCAGATACCTGGACCAATGGACACGGGGACGCCAGGAGAATGCAAGGCTTTACAGAGAGCTCTTTGGAGAAGCTGGATTGAGCGGTTTGGTTGGGCTCCCTGAGGAAAAGCAGAAAAGGCACATATACAATCAATTTGTCATCAGGGTTGACAATGGCAGAGACCAGCTGAAAGAATTTCTCGGGGCACAGGGAATAGGCACGGAGGTATACTATCCCGTCCCCCTTCACCTGCAAGAATGTTTTGGTTATTTGGGATACAAAACAGGAGACTTTCCTGTAGCGGAAGAGGCCTCTAGAAAAACTTTGGCATTACCCATTTTTCCTGAATTGACAAAGGCTGAAAAAGAGTTTATCGTAAATACAGTTAAGCGGTTCTTTGAAGAAGGAGCGAAAAAAAGCCAAAAGAAAATTGAAAAAATGTCTTGACCTCTTGGCCGAGTTTAGGTATAAATGAAGCTTGTCTCGTGATTGGAATCGCCCAACAAACATCTTGACATGTTTGAGATGGGCACTTAAAATTATCAATACTTTCGCTCTTTGAAAACTAAATAGTGGTGCCGCTGCAGGCCCTGGAAAATAGAAAAGTAAAGGCTTTTAAGCCTATTACCATTTAATTGGAGAGTTTGATCCTGGCTCAGAACGAACGCTGGCGGCGTGCCTAACACATGCAAGTCGAACGAGAAACCCCGGGCTTGCTCGGGGGAGTAAAGTGGCGAACGGGTGAGTAACGCGTGGGTA
>QMLZ01000207.1 GCA_003646995.1 Deltaproteobacteria bacterium
CAGGCACATTGAGTACCTGAAAAAGATGGAAGAAATCCGCAAGAAGGTTGTATCGGCCTCTGTTTACCCGGTTATCCTGACGGTGGTATCGTTGTTCGCCTTGATTTTCCTTCTGGCCTACGTTGTTCCCACTTTTACAAAGACGTACTTTGAGGCAGGCACCAAGCTGCCCGCCCTTACACTGGCCCTTGTGCACTTTACCACGGGGTTCAGGCAAAACATCGTGTTGATTTTGGCATTGTTTCTGGCCGCAGTTCTGGGCTTCTATTATGCCAAAAGGACGGAAACGGGTGCAGTGCATCTAGACAGGGCCAAGCTTAGGATACCTTTTTTTGGCCAATTGTTTTTGCACTATTACGTATCCAGGTTTGCCAGAACCTTGGCCATGGTTCTCGCAGGAGGGATCCCTTTGCTTGAAGCAGTGAGGATTTCGGCCGGAACATTGAGAAATAGGTTTATGAGGGAGAAGCTGGACGAGGTCACCCATTTGCTGGAGCAAGGTGAAGGTTTTTCTCGTTCCCTTTCCAAAGTTTCCGTTCTTCCAGGGTTGGCCCTCAGAATGATAGATGCCGGGGAAAACAGCGGCGCCATGGAAGACGTCTTGCTTGACTTGGCCGAGTTTTACGAAAGCGACGTGGAAACAAGGCTTGCGATACTTACGTCAGCTATAGAGCCCGGTCTCATGATAATAATGGGATTGTTGATAGGGTTTGTTGTACTTGCCATGTATTTGCCCATTTTTCAAATGGCTAGCACGGTTGTGTAAAGGGGGGCTCAGGTGGGCGACACGCTGGAGATCAGAAAACAAAAGAGGATGAAATTTGGTGATTGGGCCGTAAAGCTTGGCTTTATGACCAGGGAACAGCTGGACTATGTAAATTCAAAGATGAACATAACCCAGCAGAGGGTAGGGCAAATTTGTATCCAGGAAGGTTTTATTGATGATGAAAAGCTGGCCCAGATAATTGCTATCCAGCATGCATACGAGTACGTCACGCTGGGGGACGAGATTGACCAGGATCTGCTTAATATGGTGCCATTGGAGCTTATGACCAAGTATCAGTTTATTCCCTATGAGGCAAGGGATGATACATTCGTCATAGCCATGGCAGAACCCAGAAATTTTCTCAAGGCCATAGACGAGCTGGAAATACTGCTGGACATGAATATCTCCATCGTGGTGGCCAACGAGAAGAAGATAAAAGAGCTGCTGAAGAAAGTTGAGTCTTCCAGCAGCATGGTGGCCATTTCAGAGGATATGCGCCTTCCTCTCGTGAGAGAATCCGAGAAGGGGGAAAACATACTTAGTATCGAAAAGGTTTCCATGGAGGAAAGCCCCATAGTCAGGCTGATAGATTCCACTATTCTGGATGCCATAAACAAGCGGGCAAGCGACATTCACATCGAGACATCAGAGGAAGGGGTTATCATACGTTACAGGATAGACGGCATGCTTCACCAGGCCACCGAGCCCCTGGATCAAAAGTACCAGGCACCAATAGTGTCAAGAATCAAGGTTATGTCCGAGCTTGATATATCGGAGAAGAGGATACCGCAGGACGGGCGCTTCAAGCTCAAGGTGAGCGACCGCTACATTGACTTCAGGGTTTCCATTCTCCCCACTATCTTCGGGGAAGACGTGGTCATAAGGATCCTTGACAGGGAGAACTTGGTGGCCGAAGTGGGGGATTTCCGCTTGGAAAGCATGGGGCTACCACCCAGGGAGCTGGCACGGTTACGCAGGATGATACACGCACCATATGGAATGTTCCTAATGACCGGGCCGACCGGCAGTGGCAAGACCACCACGCTTTACAGGGCCCTTTCTGAAATCAATACAAAAGAGGAAAAGGTTATCACCATTGAGGACCCGGTTGAATACCAATTAAAAGGGATAGTGCAGATTCCGGTGAACGAGAAAAAGGGGCTTACTTTCGCAAGGGGACTGCGCTCAATTTTGAGGCATGACCCTGACAAAATCCTTGTTGGAGAAATAAGAGATGCTGAAACTGCCCAAATAGCCCTGCAATCAGCGTTGACGGGCCATCTTGTATTTACCACGGTACATGCTAATAGCTCCTTTGAAGTGATCAATCGTTTCGTTCACATGGGAATAGAGCCATACAACCTGATGGCTGCTCTGAATTGCATCGTGGCCCAAAGGCTTATACGGACCTTGTGCGAGTGCAAGGAACCCATCAGGCTGTCCGAGGACAGGTTGGTGGAATCGGGCCTGGATCCCGGCCGTTTTGCCAACCACGTTTTCTACGAGGCCAAGGGTTGCGAGCTGTGCAAAGGTACTGGGTACAGGGGCAGGAAAGCGATAGTTGAATTGATTGAGGTTAACGATGACATCCGTGAAGGATTCGTGCAGAGAATGCCGATCTCGGAATTGAAAAAGCTCGCTGCGCGCCAGGGGACGACGTTTCTTCGACGAGCTGCTGTGGATGAGGTCTTGAGCGGAGTAACAACCTTGAGGGAGGCGAACAGGGTCACATTCATCGAGCCGCTGGATTGACCCTGGTGCACGGGAAAAAATTCCCTGAGCAGGCCGGCAAACCGCAATGCAAGGGAGTGAAGGTGCTGAACAGATTCCAAAGGATACTCACGGGGATGGAAATCACTCCAGAGAGCGTCAAACTCGTTCGCGTGCTGCGCGAAAAAAGGGGTTGGAAGCTCTTGGGGTGCATCTCAGTGCCTTTTCCTGATGAAACTCTTAAGTTGTCCTATAAGAACCAGAACGTGAACGATCCTCAAGCCTTTAACCGTGCTATCCGAGAAGTGATAAGAAGGGCAGAGATGAAGGGAGGGCCGGTTGGGCTTTCCATTCCCAGCGAGGTAGTGAAGGTAAGCATCCAGCATTATGCCGAACTGCCCGGCTCACGGGAAGAAACCGAGCGCATGATCGGCTGGTGGTCCAGGAAGTCCTTGCCTTTTCCAGTGGAGGGATCACGGATCTCTTACCATGTCCTGGGAGAAAACTCGCGGGGTGAAAAGAAGCTGCTCGTTGCCATAGGATTCAAAGAAGTTATCAGGGAATATGAAATGGACTTGAGGGAGGTGAAGATTCACCCTGAGGTTATCAGGCCTTCTTGCCTGAATCAGTTCAATTTTTTCCAGGAAAGGATCCCACCCTCTGGAGTGATCGGTTTCTTGGGCCTGTTGGAGAATTTTTTCACCTTCTTTGTTTTTGAGGATGGGAACTTGGTCTTCTATCATGGGGTTCGGCGGGGTTTTTCAGATATCCACTTTTTCCAAGACGTAGAGATGACAATGGAGCTTTATCAGAACGAAAATCCGGACAAGGAATTGGAAAGGCTGTTTTTTGCCACCCAGGCGGGGTTCGGAAAGGACCTCAGGAAGGGCCTGGAAAGCGTGGGAGAAATGGAGGTTCTGGAATTGAACGCTGCCGATATAATTAACGCCAGCGAAATAGAAGGTAGCGGAGACGGAAGGCTCGATCTGGGCCGATATGCGTCTGCAATAGGTGCGGCCCAAAGCCTTATAGAACGGTAGAGAGGTGCATTTGTGGCCCTTACAAGGATAAATATCAACCTGGCGACCTTTTCTTATAGAAACAAGGGACTTGAGTGGGGTCTCATTGTGCTGTCCTGCGCTGTTGTGCTGGGATTGTCCGCCTACCTGATTCATCTCGCGCTTGTGTATCAAAAGGAAATCCTTTCCTACTCCAATAAGATAGCAAGGATAGAAAGGGCGATCGCCAAGGACAGGCGCGCGGGAAGGAAGGGTGCAACAAAGCTCGACAAGAAGGAATTGAAACTCCTTGAATCTGATGTCCAATTTGTGCAAGACCTTATCGTAAGGGATATTTTTCCATGGGACACTGTGCTTGGGGCCGTGGAACGTAATATGCCGAGAGGCATCTACCTGGAGAGATTGGAGACTGATATTGGCAGGAGGAAACTGTACCTAGGCGGCACAGCAGGATCAATGGAAAATATATCCGTTTTTCTAAAAAACCTCGACCTGAATGAAATGTTCAAGACAAGCCAGCTGGTGAAATTCAGTGTAGGGGAAGGGGAAAACCCTGGAAGAGAAGGCTCTGGACTAATTCATTTTGACATCGAATGCAGGCTTGCTACTGAAGTTATAATGAAGAAGTTCAAAACCTGGATGAGCGGCCTGGCCCCTGCCGAGGGGGGATCCGCGAAAAAGGAATAAACATGGCCGGAAGGGCACTGCTAAAAGCGGTTTTTTCAAACTGGTTGGTGATAACAACCTGCGGCGTTATCCTGTTACTGAACATCTTTTTCTATTATTTTTTTGTTCGGCACCAGGAAGAAAACATTGCCAGGCTTGAAAGACAGTATTCCCTTGTGCGCAAGGGAAAGACAGCAAAAGACAACGGCCAGTTGGCCGTGATCATGTCCAAGAAAAGGCAGATGGAGGCTTTTATAGCGGCGCTGCCAAGTGAAAGTGCGTTTCCTGAACTGGTACACCAGGTTTACGGGCTGATTCAAAGAAATGGCTTAGGTTCGAGCAGGATGGTTTTCAAGCCTGAAAAGGTTGGTCACTTTTCCCTGATAAGGTATGCTACATCATTCAAAGTGAAAGGTGGATATGGCCAGATCAAGCACTTCATAGCTGATCTCTTGGATTCAAGCAACTTATACTGTATTGACGGGTTTGTCCTTGAGAAGGTGGCCAGTGAGGAAAAGGTTGCCATGACATTAAAACTTTCTCTTTACCTGAGATAAATACGGCTGGTGTGGACAGGAAAAAGATCATATTATTTGTTCTGCTGATCTTGCTGATTGTTTCAGTAGGCTACAGGATAAGGCATCCCTTTGAGCAAAGAAGGGTGTCTCGGCTTAAATACACCAATAAGGGGGTAGCAGCAAGTTCCCGCGAACAGCCTAACCTGAAAGGAAAAAAGCCAGGGGCAAGAGGTGAAGAATCTTCCTTGACCTACATGAAGCTGTGTTTTAATCCTGCTAAACATTCGAGAGCAGTGATTAGGGACCTGTTTTTTGAGAAAAAGGCAGAGGTCAAGAAGGCACCTCAAAAGCAGCCGGTTGCTCAGGAACAGCGCCCGAAGCAAGTAAGGCCGGCCCAGGACCCGGTTCAAAAGGTCATGGAAGAATTAAGCCAATTCAGGGTCTTTGGTTCTTTTGAAAGCAATGGGGATACAGTGCTTTTTCTTGAGAGGGGCCGGGACATATTGGTGGTGAGAAAAGGGGACTGGATAGACGGAAAGTTTCAGCTCAAGGATATTTCGGACGATTCCATAACGTTGTGGGCCAGCGAGGCAGGCCAGGAGGTGCACATCGCCCTCGATAACTAGAGACTATGTCACAAAACAATAATCTGGGCCTGGGTTTCGGGGGAGCAAACAGAAACTTACGAAATACCGCAAACCCTATGGAGCACTCAAATGCCACATTCTAAAAGACACGGGCTAGGCTTAAGAGTTTGGGTATGGTTTGCCATGGCCGTGGCCTTTGCTGTATGCCTCGGCTGTGCCACGACGGATACAGCGTTCTTGGACAAGGCCTCCAAGCTCTCCTCTGCCGGGGAGTGGGACAGGGCGGTGCAGGTTTACCAGGAGGCTATGCTGAAGCATCCTGACAGCCCGGAGCTGAAGTTGCTC
>QMLZ01000208.1 GCA_003646995.1 Deltaproteobacteria bacterium
GGCAGCCTCAATGGCATGCCTGTCATCCGGGTTAATGATGCTTTCAATACCCTCCCGGATTAGGTTCCCCGTCTTGGGGTCGAGTTTTACCTCAGTAGTATCAGGGACCTGCTTCACCAATACGATTATCTCCATTACTTCCTCTCCCTATCTATTCCTGCACTATATCTGTCCTTTTGCCTTGAGCCTCCGGCCCTTGCATCTGGCCGCCTCAAGCTGCTCTGCTAAATAATACCCTTTTCCTTCAGTTCCTGTAGCTTCTCCCTAGACCAACCCAGCTCCTGGCCATAGATGAGTTCATTGTGTTCTCCAAATCTTGGAGGAAATGACAGCTTTCTTTCCGATGCCTCCAAAAATGGTGTCATGTTGGGAGGCGGAGCCAAGGTTATTTCCTTGCCAGTAACAGGGTCTTTTGAATAGAGGAGCCTTTTTTTGACAAGAGGATCTTCCAAGACCTCGGGAATTGTATGAATCTTGCTTATAGGCACAGTAATTGACCTAAACATCTCAATAAGTTGTTCAGACGTGTAGTTTTTGGTTATGTTGTTGATAGCAGCATTCAAATTTTTCACATCCTTTATCCGCCCCGCGTTTTTCTCGTATTCGGGCTTATCAAGGCTCTTGAAAGCCTCAAGTCCCACCATAGACTTCCACTGTCTGTCGTTCCCTATCGCAAGATAGACAAAACCATCACTTGCCTGGTAAACCGAAACGGGGGCAAAGAATTCGTGGGTATTTCCTCTCCTGGTGATGCGCTTGCCAAAGCTACTTGTCTGCGTTATGGGAACTGTGAGCCAGGAAACCGATGATTCGAACATGGACATGTTTATGCATGTCCCCTCTCCTGTTGCCTCACGCTTGTAAAGGGCTTTCATCAAGAGGCCATATGAGTGAACGCTACAGCCCATGTCAGGCAAAGGTATGCCAAGTACTTGGGGATCTCCGTCCCTCTCCCCAGTAAGATCCATGAGGCCAGAGCGAGCCTGCAAGATGGGATCATAAGCTGCCTCGTTGCTATCTGGCCCGAACCCTGTGACCCCTAGCCATATGATATCCGGCTTGATTTGTCTCATGGTTTCATAATCAATGCCGAGCTTCTTGTAGTTTCTTGGCAGTTGATTGGTGGCAAAAATGTCCACGTTGAGCTTTTGGATCAATTCACGGAAAAGCTCTTTCCCTTCTGGTTCTGCAAGGTTCAAGGTGATGGCCTTCTTCCCCGCGTTTATACAAAGGTAATAAGAGTTCATGCGCTCTTCTCCCAGCACATTCTCCCCTATCAGGCGATTGGGATCGCCATAAACGGGATGCTCCATACGTATGACTTCCATGCCATCCTGTGCCAGCAAGAATGTCAAATAAGGAAGGACTGTGGCTTGCTCCAGGGAAAGGACAGTGATCTTATTAAAAAGATCCATTCCAAGCCTCCTTGAGATATGAAGGATTTAAACAAAGCGAAGGGAGGGCGTGAAAGGCGACTGTCACCTTTCAGGCCTGTTGGCTGTATACTGTATACAATCTTTTCTTGTCAAGGCCTTTTTTCCTTCCTGTACCGCCTATGCTTTTGGTACTTGGCAACAGCCCGATTGTGCTGGGCAAGGGTGGCAGAGAAGAAGTGGGATCCGTCATTCTTTGAGACAAAATAAAGGTACTGGGTGTCAGCTGGGTAAAGAACCGCCCTAATTGATTCAAGCCCCGGATTGGCGATAGGCCCAGGTGGCAAGCCCTTTATTACGTATGTATTGTACGGGGTTTTTCTAGCAAGATCCTTCCGGGTCAGATTTCCATTAAAGTCCTTTATTCCGTAAATCACAGTAGGGTCACTTTCAAGCCGCATATGCTTCTTCAACCTATTCAAGAATACGCTTGCAATGAGGGGCCTTTCGCTGGCCAGTCCCGTTTCTTTTTCCACGACAGAGGCCAAGGTAACCACTTCATGAAGGCTCATGCCTACCTCTTTCATCCTGTCCCTGTATGGCTCAACCATTTGCCAAAAACGCCGCAGCATCGTATCTACGACCTTTTCCGCTGATAGCCCCCGGCTAAACTCATAACTATCAGGATAAAGGTATCCCTCAAGGCTTTGTTCATTCAATCCATATTTCCTGATGACCTCAGGCTCCCGGCACACCCTTAAAAACTCCCTAGAGCTTACTATTCCTTTTTTCTCAAGTAGCTTCCCTATCTGGACCATGGTGTATCCTTCTGGAATGGTCACTGTATGGGTAATCACTGCTCCTTTTGCCAGCAATGCCAAAATATGCACGGGCGGCATTGATGCGCTCACGCGATACTCTCCTGACTTGACCTTCTTGCTGTAGCCAAGAACCTTACCCCACAAGGTGAAAAAATGGCGGTTGTTTATGATTCCTTTTTCTTGCAACTCAGAGGCTATCTTCCTCAGCGGCTCTCCGCTCTTGACCACAAAGACCACGGACTCCGCACTCCTGTCCTTGGGAGTAACAGCGTAGTAGCCGAAGGCAAGTGCTAACAACATCAATAGAATAAAACAAAAGACAATGGCCAGCAGTATGGATCTCTTGTACAAATCTCTACCCTCTCGGTCCCTGCATCAGTTTTCTGTATACTTGGGCAGGTACCTTGCCGGCCCCCAATCCTGAAGGGGGCAATTCTCACACAAAGGCGTTTTGCGGCAAAATGACTTCCCTGTCTTCACTATCAAGGCATGAAATTCATTATATAATTGGACGTCTTCTGGCAGATGGGACATAAATAGCTCCTGCAGATCTTCATAGCTCATATCGTCGGTAACCATCTCATGGCGGGAAAGTATTCTATAAGTATATGCATCCACAACAAAAATAGGTCTTTCGGCGGCATAGAGGATAATGCTGTCCGCTGTTTCCGGCCCGATTCCCTTAATGGAAAGAAGCTTTTCCCTCATAGTGCTTGTATCCTCGTCAAAAAATGCCTCCAGCCTGCCATCATAGTCCCTCATTATCATCTCTAGAAGATTCCTCAATCTTTTGGTCTTAAGATTGTAATATCCTGCAGGACGGATCAGTGCCGCTAGAGTCTCTTCAGGCATATCGAGCAACCCTTTAACGGAAAATCGCCCTGTCGACTTGAGGTTCTTTATGGCCTTTTCCACATTTGTCCAGTTCGTGTTTTGGGTAAGCACGGCCCCGACCATGACCTCAAAGGGAGTATCACCAGGCCACCAGTGTTGTGGCCCGAATCGTTCATAAAGCAATTGATACATCTCCATCAAATATTGTTGAGTGTTCGCCAATGGTACCTCCTAATAGGTAAGTTGCTCCACGCACTGGATGGGTTCCTAGCGGCAGAGCTCTGCGACCCTAGAGCTTCTCCTTCTTAGCTATCTACCTTGACACTTTTGCTAAGATACCCTAGATTTACGCTTTGTGTCAAAATCCTACTGGTATGGCTGTCTAGCGCCGATCCAGGAGTTATGATATTATTCATATTTGTTTAAATACCCTTCTGGGAAACTCATATAGCACAGATACGAGAAAAATTTTTCACCCGTAGACCAAATAAGAAAAATGCGTAGAGTAACAATGGACTTGGTTTAACTATGGGGAACGGCCCAAAACAAAAACTCGCTAAGACCAGAAACATCGGCATCATAGCACATATAGACGCCGGCAAAACAACTGTCACCGAGCGCGTACTATATTATACTGGCAAGGTGCACAAGATGGGTGAGGTGCACGATGGTGAAGCCACCATGGACTGGATGCTGGAAGAGAAGGAACGGGGCATCACCATTACATCTGCCGTGACCAGTTGCCAGTGGAAAGGGCACAACATAAACATAATTGATACGCCCGGCCACGTGGACTTCACCATTGAGGTGGAAAGATCTTTACGTGTTTTGGACGGCGCTATAGGTGTGTTTTGCGCCGTTGGCGGGGTTGAGCCACAGTCAGAGACTGTATGGCACCAGGCAGATCGCTATCGCGTGCCAAAGATTGCATTTGTGAACAAGATGGACAGACTCGGGGCAGACTTTTTTCGGGTAGTGGAAATGATAAGGGAGCGCCTTGGAGCAACTCCCTTAATTCTACAGCTCCCGTGGGGTGCGGAGAGCGACTTCCAAGGCGTTGTAGACCTTGTCAAAATGCGGGCCATTACATGGGAAGATGAAAGCCTTGGTGCGCGTTATGAAGAGGTTCCCATTCCCCTCGAATTGGAGGATCAGGCTGCCGAGTATCGAGAAAAGCTGCTCGAGACCCTCGCTGACAATGATGATGTTCTAATGGAAAAATATTTAGCAGAGGAGGAAATCTCTCCCGAAGAGATCCAAAACTCCATCAGAAAGGCCACAATAAGACTTGACCTCGTCCCTTTGCTGTGCGGAGCAGCCTTGCGCAACAAGGGAATCCAGCCTTTGCTAGATGCGATTGTTGCATATCTTCCGTCGCCCCTTGATATTCCACCCATAGAAGGAGAGGTCCCCGGCACAAACAACAAGGAGTCCCGATCAGCCGATCCCAAGGCACCGTTTTCAGCCCTTGTGTTCAAGGTTATGATGGATCAAGGGCGCAAAATGACTTACCTCAGGATATACTCGGGCAAGGTTCAGGCTGGTGCACAGGTTTACAATCCCAGAAAAGGGGCCAAGGAAAAGCTCGCACGTCTTCTCCGTATGCACTCTAACAAGAGAGAGCGGATAAACGAGGCCTCAGCCGGCGACATCGTTGCTGCTATGGGACTCAAACTGGCTTCTACAGGCGACACCCTTTGTACTGAAGACAAGCCCATACTCTTCGAGCCCATACAGTTCAGGGATCCCGTAATCACGATGGCGGTGGAGCCCAAGAAGGTTCAGGATCATGACCGGCTCATAGAAGCACTGGACAAGCTGGCCGATGAAGACCCCACCTTCAAGCACAAGATAGACGAAGAAACAGGGCAGATAGTCATCTCTGGGATGGGAGAGCTTCATCTTGAAATAATGATGCACAGGGTGAGCAGGGAATTCTTCATTGAAACCAACCAGGGTAAGCCCCAGGTAGTCTACAGAGAGACCATCTCTGAGGCCGCCCAACATGAGGAAATATTTGAGCGTGAAATCGGCGGACAACAGCATTATGCTGGCGTTCTTTTAGAAGTCAGACCTCTTGCCAGAGGTACTGGTAATCGCTTTCTTGACCGCTGTGAGAGCCCCGAGTTGACAGAGGTCTTACTGCAGGCGATTCAGCAGGGCATAAAAGAAGCCCAAAACTCCGGTGTGCTCATGGGATATCCCATGTTGGACGTTGAGACCGTCTTGAGAGAAATAAAAACCAAAGAAAATTTCAGTGATGAACTGGCATTTAGGGTGGCAGCTACAATGGCCTATAAAGGTGCTTGCCAGAAGGCATCACCTATTTTGCTGGAGCCTATCATGAGAGCCGAGGTCCTCGTGCCAGAAGAGTTTATGGGAGAAGTCATCAGCGATTTAAACAGTAGGCAGGGCAAAATAGAAAATATTGCCAAGAAAGGCCCTGTGCAGGTAATTACCGCCACTGTCCCCCTTTCAAAAATGTTCGGATACTCGACCACCCTCCGCTCCCTTACCCAAGGCCGCGGCAC
>QMLZ01000209.1 GCA_003646995.1 Deltaproteobacteria bacterium
CGTTGACGACGATCCAGCCGTGTGCGAGAGCGTATCAGGGCTTGTGACGGCATTCTACACATGGGGAAACGTGTTGGGATTCACGGATTTTCATGAGGCTGCCTCGCACTGCCTCCACAGGCCAACGGGAGTGGCTGTGTTCCTCTTGGACGCCTATATAGGAGAAAAGACAGCGTTTTCCCTGCTAGAAAAAATTACACAGAACTTTCCTCTGGCTATAGAAGTGAAGGCGGAATATGCTTAGTCCTCGAACAACTCCGGCACCCTCCGCAAGCGCTTTATAACCCGATCCCTTCCTATTGCCACTAAGACATCAAAAAGCCCCGGCCCAACGGCCTGTCCCGTAACGGCCGTTCTTATCCCGTTGATAAGCACACCAGCCTTGACCTGAAGATCTTGGGCCATGTCGCGTATGACCTTTTCCACATTCTCCACAGTAAAATCATTTAGGCGTTCCAGGCGATCAGCCAGCGCGGGGAGCCAGGATTTCAACTCAGGGTGCTTCAGGATGTTCTTCTTCAGAGCTTTTTGATCCATCTCGTACTCATCCGAGAAGTAGCACCTACCTAGAGTGACAAAATCAGTGAGCACGTGAAACCTTGTCCGGATCAGGTCCACCGTCTCCATGAACCATTGTCGCTTTCCGTCTTCATAAGCTGGGTCCCAAATGCCTGACTTTTCCAGTTGCTCTTTTACGTATGGAAACAATTCTTCAAGGGGCATGTTTCTTATGTAGTGGGCATTTATACTCAACGCTTTTGGGTCTGTAAAAAATTTTGGGTCATTCGCCCTTATGTCAAAAATGGAATTCGCTCTGTTTATACCCTCCAAAGAAAAGGCCTCAATTAGCTCTTCTTTTGAGAAAATCTGTCTCGAATCCGGGGTAGACCATCCTAGAAGGGCAAGAAAGTTTACTAGGGCCCAGGGAAGGAATCCTTTTTCTCTGTAAAATTGCACAGACACTATTTCACCGTGTTTCCTCTTGGAAATTTTCGCTCTCTTTGGATCCAGAGTCAGCGGCATGTGGGCAAACCGGGGAATATCCGCACCCAGGGCCTGGTAAATGAGGATCTGCTTCGGGGTATTGGCAAGCCCGTCCTGGCCTCGGATTACGTGGGTAATACCATCACGGATGTCGTCCACGGTGTTAGAGAGTACGTACAGGGGCTGCCCGTTGGACCTCACTATGACAAAATCTTCGATATCCCCATGACGTTTCTCAATGGCCCCATAAACGATGTCATTGAACCGCACTGAGCCCTCGTCCCTTGGCACCTTTAACCTTATCACAAAGGGTTTGCCTGCGGCTTCCTTTGCAGCTACCTGCTCAGGGGTCAAGTTCCTGCAGGCCCCGTCATAAAGGAGCGAGGTTTTTTTCTTCATTGCCCCTTTTCTTTTCTGCTCTAGCTCCTCTTTGGTGCAAAAACACTTGTATGCCAGCCCTTTCTTAAGCAGAATTTCGGCCGCCTCTTGGTGTTCTTTTATGAATTGGGATTGGAAATAAGGACCTTCATCCCACGTTATACCCAGCCAAGTGAGGCCGTCTATTATTGCCTTTATTGATTCTTCAGTAGACCTTTCAGCATCAGTGTCTTCTATTCTCAAGATGAACTTCCCGCCTGTTTTTCTTGCAAAGAGCCAGTTAAAAATGGCGGTCCTCGCTCCACCAATATGGAGATACCCTGTTGGGCTTGGTGCAAACCTAACTATAACCTTTTCGCTCATGGGAAATTTCCTCGTCACATTAATCTGTTTGGACTTTTGGGGCATCTGTAGGCCAGTACCCAATTACTCTAGTCTGGTTTTCAGTCTATTAACTTTGAGTAGTGCGCGTCAAGGCGTCTGAGTAAAAAACGGCTGGTATATTGGTCATTAATCGGCGGGAATTTCCAGCTTGTCACGGCAATTTTCCACCGCCTGAGCTGGAGGAAAATACAGGCGAAACACTGTACCACCTGAACCGAAACAATCTTCCCGACCCTTGCAGTGAGCACACCTTGATATTCTGCCTGGGCACACATCTTTTTCCCCAGGGATGAACTTACACCTAGTGGATTCCATTTCAATCTTGAAATTGTATCGCTCAGAAAAGATCTTCATCCTGAGCAAGTCGGCCCCCCTTCCGCCGGCATTAAAATCAAATGGTTTCTTGGATGAGTAACTAAATGTATCCTGAGTTGAGAAAAACCCTTCAAAGATCCGGCTCTGGGCCTCTTGCGCTATACCAACTCCATAGTCTCGAACAACAAATTCCGTTCCCTCTCCCCTCTTCCTTAAGCTCACCTCAATCTTGCCTTCATCAGGTGTGTTTTCAACGGCATTTTTTACAATCCCTTCTACTATCTTTTGCAGGATATCAGGCGGAAGGCAGACCGGCGATGTTGATTCAATGTTCTCCACTATCTCCAGCTCCCTATGTGCAAAGGCGGCCCTCAGCTTCTCAAGTTGCCCCTTGACCAACAGGGCCGCATCCAGGGGTTTGGCAACAGCCTCCTTTAGACCAAAAATCTCATCAATCTTCCTCCTTATCTTTTCAACTACTCCTCCTTGCCCCAGCTCTTCTGTCACCAGGACCTCTATCTCATCAGCACACTGCTCCAGCATGGTAAGCATCATGTCGTATGAACGGTAATGCCGGTCTTCCATGATGTCAGCGACCTCATATTGAATGTCCACTATACGATCAAGGTTTCTCTTCATTCTTTCAAAGTTTCGCTTCCACTCTTCTTCCGGCAGCTGACTTAGGGTCCTCTCCAAGAGTCGAAGCGACCCGAGAAGAATGGACACCGGGGTTTTGAGTTCGTGGGACAGATGATTGATGACCTTGTCTTTTGCACGGTTGAGGCTCCTAACCTCGCGATATGCCTTTTTCAACTCTTCGTTGACCCGGGCATTTTCTACTGAGAGCGCTACTGTACCAGCAATGGTATTTAGAAGCTCAACATCCTTTTGCTCAAAGTTCCCCTCTTTCTTATTCAATGCACAAACTACGCCGATTATCCTGTCCCTGCTGCGAAGAGGAACCAGAAGAAGGTTCCTGGTCTTGTATCCCAGCTTCTCATCTCTTTTTCGGTGCAGCTCAGCATCTTGAGAAGTATCGGACACTATTATAGGCTTGCCGCTTTTTATGACTCGGCCGGCAACCAGCTCGTTCATCTTGAAGCGGACTTCCTTTACTCTGCGCTGAGTGGCCTGATCATCATAGGCAGCACCTAGAACGAAAAGTTCTTCTTTTTCCTCGTCCAGGAGTATGACGACTGCACCTTCACTGTTCAGGGTGTTCTTCACCTCGCCGTTTATGTAATCCAGTAATGCCTCCAGGTCCGGGTATTCAGGCAGGGCCGTGCTGATACGCAGTATCATTTCGTTGATGCGGGCAATACGTTTATGCTCGGTTATGTCTCTGAATATCATCAGTATGCCGGCGGGCTCGTACTCTGATTCCTCATAGTACGCTGCTCTCATCACCACATCCAGAATGCGGCCGTCTTTGGTAACCCGCCTTGTCTCCCTCCTTACCATTCCCTTACCTGATATCAATCTCTCAATATCCTGTTCCGCCTCTTTTTCGAGACCTTCCGGCACAAAAGGAATCTGGCCGTCCACCAGGTCATCCAGAGTCCATCCAAACAGCCTTGTAAATCCCGGGTTCAGGTAAAACACCCCTTCGCCAATATGCATGACTGCCAGCGGGTAAGGCACAAAGTCCAAGAGCATCTGCAATCTTCTCTGGGATCTGCGCAAAGAGATTTCGGTTTCCCTCATCTCCGTCAGTTCCCTTTCAAGCTCCTTGATTCTTTTCGTAAGCTCTTGGACCTGAGGGCTTGTACATCCCATGATCAACTCCCAATTTTAATCTATCGGGTTATTTCTCTCATCGTCTATGCTAAGTTTGTTTGGGCCTGCAAAGTGCTTTTGCATCATTGCCCGCTTCCTGCTTCAACAGCGGCTCCGCAATTATACCTATATCATGGAATCAATCTCTTCCTTTTTCTTCTGAAGCCTGTTTAATGACACAGGATAGGCCGTTCCCAGCTCCTGGGCAAACAATGAAACCTTGAATTCTTCAATCATCCACCTATACGCCTCAACCGCACCACGTTTTTCCTCGGAGGCCCCAGCAGCCAGCTCACTTTGCATCTCTTTCAGGTGCCGGAGCGGTTCTTCCAGCTGCTTGCTCTTGTACCGATCCTTCTCTGGGTTATAGGCCGCGCGCTGGACCCTGACAACAGCTGCCCTTAAGTAACGTGGCAAGTGTTTAAGTATATCCAAATCGTAAACCCTCACAAAGTCAGGGGGAATCAGATCTTTAAGATCCGATTCGATGCCTTCCAGAATTTTCAGTACTTGCGAGTTTGCTGCTCCAGCCTTGGCGACAGAACTCAGAACCTCCCTTACTTGCTGGTACTGGGCCAGCACCTTTGTGGTTGATGCAAGCAAATCCTGGGCAAACGAATAAAGGCGATTCTTCGCGCCCGTAAGGTGGCGGTAGAAGGCATCCTTGGTACGTATGTTCTCTTCAAAGAGGGCGCGAGCTAGATGTTCAAACAGTGCTTCCTCAAGCCCGCGCTCTCCGCCGAAATACAGGGCAGCTTGCCTAACAGCCTCGGGTAGTTTGAGTGCCCTCTTAACGAATTTCAACTCCTTTGCCAATTCGAGACAACACAGGGCACGGACTCCTTCCATGTGTGTTGCGACTGCATCCCTTGAAGAGGCATAAAGCCTGATGTCGACAGATCCCGCAGCTGCCTTCAGCGCAGGATAGGCCACAGTATGCCTGTCCACCGCCACCTTCTCTGGCAGCCTATCAAAATCCCACTTTTTCAATCCCTTTCGCTCCCACTTGCTCCTGGCCGCCTTCCACGCGCCCGCCTCTGCCATTGCTGAGCGTGTAATTGATTCAGCTTTTTGCAATACTGCAGGTTCCCTGCCGGATATGATCTCCTTTCCCTCATGGTCCAGCACGCTTATCCTCAGCTTCAGGTGTTCGGGGATATTCAAAGAAGACCAAATTTTTGGAGGAATAGAGACATCGAATTTATCTTGAATTATTCTGCTCAGCGCACTGGCCATAGGCCCCTGTTCCCTTTCAAGTTCCTTTGCGATGGACTCGGCTGTACGACTAACTGGAATGAGTCTATGCCTGAACTCCTTGGGTAGCGCCTTTATCAGCTCCCTTACCTTCTCGTTGAGCAGGCCTGGAACTATCCAGTCCAATCTGGTGGTCTCCAATTCTGAGGCAAGAGAAGCAGGCACTTTCACCGTAACCCCGTCTTCTTCTTTGCCAGGTAAAAACTTGTAGGAAAGCCTAAATCTGCTGTCGCCTATGCTGAGGGAATCAGGAAATTCGTTGGTTAGATCTTCCACGGGTTCTTCAACCATGAGATCCTCTTTGGTCATCTTGAGAAAATCTTCTGAGCCCATCTCTTCGATCCTTTTCCGCAATCCAGCTATATCATAGACCCCAGGAAGACGCTCACTATAAAAAGTCCTTATCTTTTCTTCGTCCGCCACTATCCCCCTGCGCCTGAGTTTATTCTCAAAGATCGAAAC
>QMLZ01000210.1 GCA_003646995.1 Deltaproteobacteria bacterium
ATACGGCCATTTGAATATCTTGCACCTGAGAGTCTGGAGGAGGCACTAACAGAGCTTCGGAACTTTGGCTCTGATACAGTGTTGCTGGCGGGGGGAACAGATCTGATTCTGGCAATGAAGCATCAAGCTGTTCTACCAGCGCGCGTGATTGGGCTGCAGAAGATCCAGGAATTGAATTTCGTCAAGCAGAAAAATTCCACAATACGCATTGGTGCCTTAGCGACCCTCTCCTGGTTGTGCGACCATGACGTGATACTAAGGAGGCTGCCCATGCTCGGCGAGGCGGTATCCATGATTGGTTCTTGGCAGATCAGGAACATTGCAACCCTGGGAGGGAACCTTTGCAATGCCTCTCCAGCCACCGATTCTGCCCCGCCACTACTTGCCCTGGATTCCCGAGTAGTTCTGGCTGACTCTAACGGAGAGCAGGAGGCTCCATTGAGTTCCTTTTTCCTAGGTCCAGGACAAACTGCTCTGACTCCGAGTCAGATATTGAAAGAGGTGATCATTGAGATTCCCAGCAATCCCTATTCGGGTTGTTATCTAAAAATGACAAGGAAGAGAGGGATTGATCTGGCTGTGGTAGGGGTAGCTTTCCATGCGGAAATTGACCCTTCAACCCAGACCTTGGCAAAAGTCGCAATTGCTTTGGGCGGTGTAGCACCTACCCCTATGAGGGCGACTGAAGCTGAGAAGATTTTAGCAGGGCTCAGCAGTGAAGAGGCGCTCAGGGCACTCGCCGATGCTGCACAAGCGGCTGTTGCCGCCACCACACCCATTGATGATATCCGGGCTACAGCCGAGTATCGGAAGGCCATAGTTGAGGTATATGTGAGACAGGCGGGAGCCAAGGTAATTAACAGCTTGGTGAAAGCGGGAGGTAATAGGAATTGAAGACTGCTATTACCATAACGGTCAATGGTGAAAGGCATTCCTTGGAAGTAAAGCCTAACAGCACTCTTGTTGACGTATTAAGGGATCAGCTCGGCCTGAGGGGTACAAAGAAAGGTTGCGGTGAGGGCAAGTGCGGCTCGTGTACAGTTTTGCTGGACGGACTGCCCGTCAGCTCCTGCATCCTCCTTGCTGTGCAAGCTGATGGGAGAGAAGTTGTTACAATAGAAGGTTTGGGGGAGCGTGGTAGGCCTCATCCTCTTCAAAAGGCCTTTGTTGAGAGAGGTGCTGTCCAATGCGGATATTGCACACCTGGTATGATTGTCACGGCAAAGGCACTCTTGGAAAGTAATCCCAGTCCAGATGAGAGGATTGTGCGCAAGGCCATAGCCGGGAATCTTTGTCGTTGCACCGGTTATACCAAGATTGTCGATGCAATCTTGTCCTTGGCAGATCGTGGTTCCGAATTAGTGAAAAGGGAAAAGGAGGACGGGTCATGAGTGATTTGCAGGTCATGGGAAAATCCTATCCACAGATAGATGCCATGGAAAAGGCCATGGGAAAAACCACATTTGTCTCTGACCTCGTCTTACCCAACATGCTTTATGGCCGTATCCTAAGGAGTCCCTTTCCCCATGCCAAGATACTGAACATCAATACAGCCAAGGCCAGGGCGTTACCTGGAGTGAAGGCCGTGGTGACCTATAATGATACTCCAGGAATTCCCTTTGGGCCCCGCACAGAGGACTGGACCATTTTTGCAAAGGACAAGGTCAGATTTTTCGGCGACGAGGTGGCCGCGGTTGCGGCCATTGATGAAGACACAGCAGAAGAAGCCCTAGACTTGATCCAGGTGGAGTATGAGGAATTGCCTTTTGTCACTGATCCTGTAGAGGCCCTGAAGCCTGGGGCACCCCTGGTTCACGAAGACAGGCCCAATAATATTGCTGCCGAATTTAGGATCGAGGCGGGAGACGTTGATGAGGCGCTGAGCAAATCTGACTTTGTATATGAAGACCGCTATCAGACCAATCAAGTGTATCAGGCCTACCTTGAGCCCATGGGAGGGATAGCTGATGTGGACATATCAGGGCGTGTTACGCTTTGGGCAGGCACCCAGATTCCAAATATGTCACGCATGACCTACGCAAAGGCACTAGGCCTGGCCCCAGATGATATTCGCATCATTGTTCCGGATTATGGAGGAGGCTTTGGCGGGAAGTTTGAAACGAATGTACACCTGATCGCAATAGTTTTGGCTCAAAAGACTGGGCGACCCGTGAGGGTTTTCAATACTCGTTATGATGATTTTATTGCCGGCAATCCTAGGGTGCCCATGTATATTGATATAAAGATAGGGGCCACAGAAGAAGGATTATTGACCGGAAAAGAAGTAAAGGTGATAGGGGCTGCAGGAGCCAGAGTGGTGTATGCACAGGCTATTGTTTCTACCGCCTGTTACAGGGTGGATTCTCTGTACCGCTTCAAGAATGTGAGGGCGACAGGGTATACGGTTTACACCAATACGGTGCCTACCGGATGTTTTCGTGGTTTTGGCAATGCCCAAATGACCTTTGTATTGGAATCAGCTTTAGACACCATTGCCGAGGCGCTGAGCATTGACCCGGCAGAGCTCCGCAAGAAAAACGCCATCGGCCCTAATGAAACAAGTGTCCATGGGTGGGAGATCAAGAGCTGTGCGCTCAGGGAATGTATATCCAAGGCCACAGAGGCCGCAAATTGGGCAGAGAAGCGAAAGAAAAGGAAAAAATTCAAGGGCATCGGTATTGCGTGCTGCAACCATGTCTCTGGGAACCGCCCGTTTGCCCGTGAGTTTGATGGCGGTAGTGGGATAGTTCGAATAGGCAGGGATGGGAGGGTTCTGGTTTTTCATGGGGAATCAGATATGGGGCAAGGCCAGAAGACTGCGTTTGCCCAGATTGTGGCCGAGCGGCTCGGTGTGCCTCTTGAAATGGTACATGTAGCCCAGGTAGATACAGATATTTCACCCTTTGGTTGTGGAAGTTTCGCTAGCAGAGGAACGGTTATGGGCGGTCACGGGGTGCTTGCCGCTGCCGAAGATGCCTTTAGACAACTTGCCGAAATCGTGGCTGCAAAATTGGAGGCAAATCCCGACGATGTGGTGTGCCGTGATGGAAAGTTCTTTATTAAGGGATCGCCTGATACTGCTATCCCGTTCAAGGATGTAGCGGATCAGGCTGCTACGCTGAGGCATGGGGCACCGATCGTGGGAGTTGGCTTTTATGACCCTCCTACCGTCTTACCTGACCCAGAAACCAAGTACGGAAACATATCGCCGGTATATCCATTTGCCTGCCACATCGCTGAGGTCGAAGTAGATCCGGATAACGGAGTAGTAGAGGTGACAAATTATGTGGCAGCACATGATAGCGGGAAAGTTGTTAACCCAATGGCAATCGAAGGGCAGATAGACGGTGGGGTCTTACAGGGAATGGGATGGGCCTTGATGGAAAACATGGTGGTGAAGGACGGAAGACTGGTAAATCCGGATTTCTTGGATTATCTGGTTCCCACGGCTATGGATGCTCCAAGGGTGAACAAGATCTTGGTTGAACCAATTGATCCAAATGGCCCATACGGGGCTAAGGGCATAGGCGAGCCTGCGCTTAATCCTGTTACCGCGGCAATAGGCAACGCCATATATGACGCAACGGGTATAAGGATGAAGGAACTCCCAATAACACCTGAAAAGATTTTGGCGAGATTGAAAGAGGGAAGGAAAGAGTAAAGCCTTCTTTTACCAAAGGTTATGAGTAGCTTTTATTTAACCAATAAAAAGAGGAGGACGGGACATGCCAAAGCCGGAAATTGAATTCATTGATTGTGATACAGAGTACCAGTGGCGGCCAGTAGAGGGGGACACCTTGGGTATAAAGGAGAAGATTTTAAGCCTGGATCCTGATACAGGGGACTATACCAGGTTATTGAAATTCCCTCCGGGAATCGAGACATCTGAAACACTGGTTCATGATTTTTGGGAGGAGGTTTGGATCTTGGAAGGCAGTCTTTATGATATTGCAAAGAAAGAGACTTACTTGCCGGGTTTTTATGCGTGCCGTCCGCCAGGCATGAAACATGGTCCATACCGAATTCCCTATGGTTGTGTCACCTTTGAAATTAGGTATTACAAGAAGTAGTTATAGCAGAGACCAGAGTCTTTGAGACTGCAACGGGAAAGGTAGGAGGGCAATGAAAATTCAGCTTACGGTTGAAGGAGTAACGGAGACGCAGCCACTTGTTTTTGAATTTGAACGCATGGTCAACGCGGGCTATGTGGGAAGAGATCAAGAAGAGGTTCGCCGCCATATTGAAGAGCTGGCAAGTAAGGGCATACCTGGGCCTAAGGATACACCGACCCTCTACCCTGTTGTTACCAGGGCCCTAACTACCGAAAGTAGCATCCAGGTCTATGGCGATGAAACTTGCGGTGAGGTTGAGTATGTTCTCCTGGTGGACAATGAAAGCAGAATTTATGTGGGTCTTGGAAGTGACCACACCGACAGACACTTGGAGGAGACGGATATCCCGAGATCCAAGCAGATATGTCCCAATGTTCTAAGCCAAAAGGTCTGGCTTTTGGACGATATTATAGACCACTGGGACGATCTCATTTTTGAGGCTACTGTTACAACTGAGGGTGAAAGGGTCCTTTACCAGAAAGGGCCCCTTTCTCTTATCATGGATCCCAAGGCCTTGATGGAGTTCGTTGCAACCAAGCTGACATGTCCCATTGAGGGATTGGTTATATATTCAGGGACAATTGGAACGCTTCCAGGAGAATTTGTGTTTGGGGAGAGATTTTCAGCAAAGTTGGTTGACCCCAAGCTCAAACGCAGTTTGAATTTGAGCTATGAAATTTCACCGCTGGATTATATGAAACCTGAATAGGAGATAGCTGAATGCTGATCGCATCCATACAAATGGCTACAATTGAAGACAACAAGACGGAAACAGTGGAGAAGGCCGTTTCTCTGATAAAAGAGGTCAAGGGGGCTGACCTGGTGATCTTACCAGAGCTATGGAATATAGGCTTTATGAGTTTTGACCAGTATGAGACTGAGGCTGAGACCACAGATGGCCCTACCTTGAGCACCCTGAGGGCTACAGCAAAGGGCATGAGCGTTTATCTACATACGGGCAGCTTTGTGGAAAAGGATAAGGGCAGGTATTACAACTCCAGCTATCTTATATCACCTGAGGGGGAAATCCTTGCCAATTACAGAAAACTCCATCTTTTTGGCTTCCAGTCCAAAGAGACAAAGATCCTCACCCGCGGGGACAAGGTGGTGGTTGTTGACACAGAATTGGGTAAGCTTGGCCTTGCCACGTGTTATGACCTCCGCTTCCCTGAGCTTTTCCGGCGAATGATTGAGAAGGGCGCTGAATTATTCCTGATTTGCTCAGCATGGCCCTACCCGCGACTTGAGCACTGGATCATGCTCAATCGGGTAAGGGCCTTGGAGAATCAGTGCTTTCTTGTTTCGTCCAACTCAGTGGGCATTAACAGGGGGGTGCAGTTCGTAGGCCATAGCATGATAGTGGATCCGTGGGGAATTATAGTAGCGAGCGGCGGAGATGATGAAGTGATTATAAAGGCAGAGG
>QMLZ01000211.1 GCA_003646995.1 Deltaproteobacteria bacterium
CCCGGGCCAAGGTGGGTGAGGAGTTGATCGTCGTCTTGCATAATGCTTGTGTCTTTTATCTCCTGCACGATGGTTCCTGAGCTTTCTTCATCCCCGCCCCGGCGTAAGATGGTCCTTCTCTCTCCACGCCTGACAAAGGCCCAATTGTAGGCCCAAGCGATCTCCCTCGCCGCTTGAAGAGCAGTAGAGACGGGAAAAACAGCACAGATGTCATCACCACCTGCATAGATCAAATGCCCTCCGTATCTTTGAACTATGTACGGTACGGTGTATAGGGAAAATTCGGCCAAAGCCCCGGAAATAGCCGCATGCACCCCAGGCGAGAGAGTTCTCTTTTCGTCGAGGAAAAGCGGCCAAAAACACTTCGAAAATTGCTCTGCAACTTTCCCATTCTCGATGCGTGACAAGAGTTCTGGGTGTAACACATCACGCCATCTGGCAGCAAAGCCCCCGGAAAGCATTCTTCCCATTCTGTCTCCATCCATGAGCAAAATTGCATAGTAGCGATCAACCACTTTTGGTTCATCACGGACACTGGCCCTCTTTTCAACGACTTCCCTCACTCTTTTGGCGATGTCCTTAGAGAGTTCCTCAATTTCAGGATCTTCGCGAGGACTTGCCTCCTGCCTATGAAGCCACTCTGCCACCTGTTTTCTCGTAAGTCCCTGATCTTCTATGTCCAATTGCGCTCTATCAAGCCAGTCTTTAGCCGCTATTTCGGTGGTTGAAGGAAACCCCTCGGCCTCCTTAAAGAAGGGGGTGAGGGGGTGATCCTCGGCTGCTGCCTTATAGACTAAGCGTTTGATAATCCCTATGGCGGAGAGACGCTCCGTTTCTTTGAATTCCGTTTTCCGCCACTTTTCACGAATAAGCTTCCAGCATGGATCCTCGCTTGGGCGTGGGTTCTTATCCGGAGGTCTATTGGTAAAATAGCACATTTGCCTGTTGCACTCCACACATGAAAAACGGAGGATTTCATGATCGGGATGGAGTTGGCACTTTATACCGCCTTCAGATGCACGCTGATCCCGTGGGGAAAGCTTTTGAGCTGCAAGAGCTCGTTGGACAAGATCATGCGAAAGAGGGAAGAAAAATTTCTCTGATCGTTCGCTGTCAGAATACGGCAATTGACATTCCCTAGCCTTCCGGAGCAACTTTTGGGCTTTCTCCACGATCTTCTCAGGGATATAGTCCTTCGCCTTTTGTAAAAGATCTTCATCAAGTACTGGGACGGAAGCCCATTGCAAGATCCAGAAATGGTCTACCTGGCGGTCGAATATTTCGTCAAATGCCTTCAGGCAATCTGACGGGACGTCCTTGAAGCATTGCTTCTTTATAAGCTCTTTCACACGCTGTGCGAGTCCATTCCATCTATTTTTGATTTCCTGTTCAATCTGTCGGGCAGCTTCTTCGGCTTCTCCAAAAGGGAGAAGAAAGACGAACTTATTGGGAACGGTGGCTGCCCGAGCTTCTACACTGTAACGTCCTCTCCACTTCTCAAAACCGCACAGACGATCAAGCATTTCTTCAATAAGTGGCTGACCAACCGGGGATGGATAGAGAATGTGATCCGATCCATAGCGTTTTATCACTGCACCCATGCCTTCTGCCGTGAGCCAAGAAAGGATCAAGGAGGCCGACCAGTAATCGCGGAGTTTACGCGAACGTGCAATGAAATCTTGCACCGGCGTAATGCTGAAAACCATAAGGCCGGCTTTCCTCTCAGGAGAGGTGCTGAAACAAGAATAAAGCGCCGAGACCAAGGCACAATGTTGCCAGATGGAGTGATCCGGCATCCGACTGTCCGCCGGGAGCTTCCCCCAGCGCCATCCAAGCCCCCAAAGGCTGCTTGCCCGCAAACGATAAGGAAGAACGTGACGGAAGTAATGAAACAGTGAGAAAAGATAAGAAATTCTATCTTTCTGCGGAAGTCCGTTTATGTCCGCCTCTATCAACTGTTGTAAATCTGCGAAATTGCCACTGCTTACTGGTCCCATTTGTAGATGAGCATTTTCCCCTGTTGGGTGAGTGATAATGGGGTTTTTGGAAAAATCTACATATCCCCCTGCTTGCCTATCGGGGAGAAAGGTGCGGTCTAAGCCAGAAGCAACTTGGTCTGCTTGAGAAATCAGAATTTCGTCTGGTGAAGGTAAATACAGTGATTCCTGTAACATTTTACCTCGTTCTTCGTGGCCCCGAAGAGCAAGGACTTTATCCGGCGGGTCGTGAAGAAAAGCAGCAAGTTTTTCTTCCCAATATTTCTTGTCCGAACGAATGTTATAAGCATTCATCGAGTCTTGCCCTCTTCATATATTGATCAAGTATTTCGTGGACTTTGTCCCATATCTGTTTTTGCTTAGATTCTGTGAAGAACATTTGCCGTTGGGCATTTTTACGCATTTTTTTGCTGATTCCAAATGGGACATGTAATACGAATCCATAGTAATTTTTTTGTTTTTTACGGACAATGAAACGAATAGGAGAAGCATGACGTGCCACACGACCCCAATTGGGTGCACTGTGCGCATAATGATTGGTCAGTGGGAAACCAAGAAGATGTCGCTCATCCACATCATTCGGACCATTAGCTGGCAACTTATGGCGGATTTTAATATAAATCTCTGCTAGCTGGAGCATCACATCAGTCCATGACGAGGTTTCATCAGTGCGCCAAAGTAGCAGTTGATTTTGGGGGCTCAAGGCTAAGGAATAAGGGTAATCCTTTTGAAAAGTCTTGACACCGTAGGAAGGTAACGCTAGTTTTGAGATAGCTATCATACTTAAGTTTCCTGAATACTCTTTTTGCACGATTTGAAAACTTCCCCATCCATTGCGGCACCGACTTCCAACGGTTCCAAACGCTCTGATATATAGTAAAGCCTTCTTAAAATGTGTATTGTGTTCAAAAAGATCTTTGGGACCCATAATCTTTAACACAAACGTTTTACCAGGTGGCAAATACGGTCTTTGATAAACAGCCCTTCGGGTGCTTCTATCCCAAATAATAGGTCCATACCCTAAATAGAGCAAAGGATGGATCTTCCGACCAACTTCAGGGTGATAGACTAAACCCATCTTGGGCAAAGGACCATTTTCTGGAAAGACGTTTCCCTCAACTGCCACTTTAATAAGGCTTTTGTGTGCATTGTCACTTCCTGAACCGAATAGTTTCCCCTCCTCCTCAAGTAGGTCTCGAGGAGTGGTAAATTGGTCCCCAGCAGCGACACGCCACCAATAACGAAGAAGTGCTTTGAAAGGTTCTGGTCTCAGGGAAGCATTTTGAAAAGCATCCCCAAGGAACATAGGGGTAATGATTTCACAAGTTAATTTAAGATCCACTATATCACCGAAACGCTTTTTCAATAGGCTTTTGTCCAATTCAATTCTGCTCATTTGAGCACCTCTTCATTCAGGTTTAGAAAACGGTACTTTTCAAGTTCTTCCTCCAGTGTGGGAAACTTTTGTTTGACAATTAACTTTACTATTTCGTAATATCTCTTTACGTTTTCTGGCTTTATGACTTTTGGTGACAGCCCGTGCTCGAATTCGCTCTTATTACGATCGTGCATCAGGCCACGAAGGGGGCCAAAAGCGCGCTTTGGTATCTCTGTGGGATTTAAAGTGTGAAGTAACTGAATGCCGAGAGCGAGGGTAATTGGGCCCTTGAGGTCCCGTCTCTCGTAATCTTTCCCGTGCAGTTGGAAACCAACTTCATGGAAGCGCTCTTCATCCAATGTCAAAACCGAATAGTCAGGCCTTTCATCGTCAAGACCGTAATCTGTCCACAGCCGAAGGTCTATATACCTTTCAAGCGAAGCGTAGGTCAAAAGCACGGCGAGTCCACTTTCTCCACGTGCAAGAGCCCTTTCCGTGGCTGCAAGGTGGTTAAGTACCAAAGGCATGCCCTCCTCAAAGAAAGAGGGCTTCCTATTTGCGTTTGTTAATGACACGAGCTTTTCCAGAACCTCAAGGTGGCCTAATAACTTGACTTGAAGCTGAGCAGCCCATGGCCATCGTCCCATTCTGGCGAAACGGGAGAGGTAACTTTGTAGTTCCTTTAACTTATCGTAGGCCCTGTCGAATCGAAAGCGTTGCCACGCATCATATCCTTCGGCCAAAAGGGCTAAAGATTCCGCCTCTCGCGGCTCGTAAAGTCTTTCAGCTAGCGAGTGAGCAATGTAAGCTGCAATGCCGTAATGCCCTTCTTTAAAGTGATCCCAAAACCTGAGAAATTCTATCTCGCCAAATTCCTCAAGTGGGTTTCTCAATAGACGAGGATACTCAGTGCCGGGAAGGGGAGAACGTGTATCAGGATCGTATTTGGCATAGTCTACATATACAATGAAAGCTCCTATTAAGAACCCAGCAAGCGCAGCGGAAGCGGACATAGATTTCTTTCCCCCTGTTGGATCTATAGCCACCTCGTGAGGTTTGAGATCATTCGCTTGAATGAAGGCGTTGATCTCTCTATACCATTCACTTTCGTTGGACTCATCCACAATGTGGAAATCAATTCTGTAGCTTGAAACTCCTGATAATTGAATTATAAGATCCTTTACATCCATTCCTGCTACACTTCTTTTATATAAGGAATTCCTGCTACCGATAATGAGAGCGCGTTCCGGTTGCGCCCAGGCAAGCATGAGAGCGACAGGTTGCCAGGAAAAACCGAGGATACTAATGACAGCCTTGAAGCGAGGGTGGGGATCAAAGCTTCCATGAAGTGGTAACTCCTTGAACTTTGGAATAAATAGTGGGGCAAAGTCTTTTGCGTAGATTTCATCCCTTTCTTTTGGGGGAGCTTTGATCCATTTATCCTGAAGAGCCCTTAACCTTTCATCAGGTTCAACAAGGGTCAATTCTCTCTCAGTTTCAGCCATTCATCCACCTCCCTTGCAAACTCAGGCAATACCTTGAGGGCCTTTAGGAAATTCTGCCTAAGGAGAGGGATGTCCACCCGCATGTATTCGTGCACGAGGACGTTTCGGAACCCTCCAAACCCTCTTAGCCGCAGGTAAAGCCCTGGCGAAATAACACCTTTCTCCTTCATGAGTCTGAGGCCCTCCTCGTAGGTTTCAGAGTAAATCCCAAAAGAGCCAAGTATGTGATCGGCTATGCCAAAGACCAGATTGGCCGCAGCGATAAGTCCTCGTTCTATCGTCCAGCGAAGGCTCAGCGATTCCTCTATCTCATCCGCCGAGTGGTCTCGATATCGGGAAAGCTCCTCAAGCACACGGTCAAGCTCCCTCAGCCGTTCCCTTATCGTCTCAGGCCTTAAGACCACCTCGTCCTCAACCTCTCCCCGAAGATTTCATGCTGCCGCCTCCTCACCGGCTCCCGGTCCTGATACATCTTCACCACCCGGAGCTCGTAGTCGTTCTCGACATCGACGCTTTTGCGGTAGATCACCTTTCCCGTGCGTATGATCTCGAACTGAAGCCACAGGGGGGCGCTTCTGAGGTTCACCAGATCGAACCTCTCGCTTCCGAGGTAATCGAACACCGCCTCCCATATC
>QMLZ01000212.1 GCA_003646995.1 Deltaproteobacteria bacterium
ACCTGGGGCACTGTCTTCGATTGCCTTGAGCTTGCCTATAACCGCACTTCTTTCAACATTTCTAAGCGCAAGACATGCTAGTGCAGTCCGTAGCCGCTTCCATTGAATATTTACCAATTTGATATTGGAATCTAGAACAACATCTGGGTCTTTTGCTAAAATGCTGTATTTGACTCTGATTACTTCCAAAAATTTTTCATCGTCCGGAAAGTCAGGCTTTTCAAGCAGTTCCGCTGCCTGGGTCCTAAACCAATCTATTATAGGCAGTTCGATTGTCGCAGAGTCTGGCGACCAGGTATCATGTATGGATTCAGACGGTTTTAAGTCATCGTACGAGGTCCATCTCTCCCTAAACTCCTCTCTTTGGGACCCCACAAGGTGTTTCTGGAGGAATCCACATGCTGACCATCTAGTTTCCTGTTTTGCCCTGTTAAAAGCTTCAATAGCTTGATCATTACTGACAATTTGTCCCCTGGCTCCAATTTCTTTTGCCGCTGAATTCCAGTTTTTGAGATCGATGCCAAATAACTCATAAGCTTTTTTCGAAATCTCGGTCGCCTCTCGTGTTTGTTCTGCAAGCTGTCTCAATGCATTTGCATAAGCGGCTGCTTTTGGGATTCTGCATTTGGCCAAGATATTTTCCATAGTCTGTTCGGCAAGCTCGTAAGGTTTTCCGCTATCAGCTACTTTGCTGATAATACCGTTGAACTCCGCAGTTGAGAGAGGCCGTGTGCCTGATTTAGCAAGGCAAAATAAAGCAGGCACAACTGATCTGATTATTTGCTGTGTCTGTCCTCCTATTACTTGGAAGAGTTCTTGGAGATTTGCTGGGTCTATGTCCAACTTATCTATAGCGAGGTTAGGAGGCAAATCTTGTCTCAAGGTGCTGTCGAAAGTGGCCTCTTCAACATCTCGAAGCCACAGTTCTGCAGGTTTCCGGTAGTCCTCCCTGCCAAACAATAGGCTAAGAGGCAAGGCTAAATCCCGCAGCTTAAGATCCTTTCCAATATCAAAAAATAGCACGTTTTCTGAGGAAGAATAGAAAATGTTGCGGGGTTTTGGATTCACGGGTAATCCTTCCAGTCTTATTACAAGGTTGCGCACATATTTGGCCTTTGCCCCTTGTATACGAGGCAAGAGCCGTTTCTGGAAATCACCCTCCGGGTTTGAAACTGACATCGGCTGTGTTTGCCTGCCAAAAGCCAGGACCGCAAGCGCTGGTTGAACTAGCCAAGGGAAAACATCATTTACGAACCTTGGTTCTTCCCATCCGTCAACCTCATCATATTCTGGGATTATTTTCAGCTCTGATAACCTCCGTACCTTTGCGTTTTGGAAGATGGTCTTAAGAAGAGCGACTTTATCATCCCAGCGGGATCTTGTTTTACCTGTACAGGCTACAAGGGTCCCTGATGGAAGCAGCGAGAGGCAATCCTCATTATCATTAACCCATACTGTATACTTTTTGGAGTTCTCATCTGAAATACGTTGCAGCCAACGCAGCCGTTTTCCACCATCTTTTTGGGTTTCGTAAACCAAAGCAGCTCCAGGCGATTTCTTAGCAGCCGTACCAGAGTTAAATTGAGATATGGCGTCGTCAAACAATTCCTGCCATAAAGACAGGAGGAAGTGCTCACGTTCACTCGGAAGAAGCTTATGGGTTTGAAACAGCAAGTTCATGATGTGAAAGGGTTCTTGCGACTTCTTTTGTGGAGAATAGACAACGATTCCTATCTTGCTGCAAAGCTCTTCAGAAATGCAACGTTCTACAGTGGGATCAATGTGAGGAAGCAGGGAATATATTAAGGTACTCCCTGGTCCGAAAAGATCCTTGCTTATTTTGACTGTTCTTCTAGGTTCGACAAGATCGCTAAACTCATCACTCACTTCACGGTCTTCCAAAATTCTTGTCGCCCAAACTTTGGAAGGAATCCATTTAGCTTCTCTGAGTTGTTCAACAACAAATCCGGTGACAGCCCATTGTCTGGACTCTCCATAATCTTTTGGGTCGCGTCGGATAGTCACGGTCATATAGCGCTTGTAATATTTGTCCCACCCTCTACCCAGGCACCGCGCTAAGGCTCGCGCATCCCTTACTGAATTTGGAATTTCTTCTATATAGGCGATTTGGTCAAGTTCAAATTTCGCAGGCATTTGAAAAGGGCGATTCTTACTTTCATTTTCTATTCTTTGAAGATACCTTTCCCAGGTCACTTCCTCTATGGGGAGCTTGTGTTTTAGGGGGGCATCACGAAGCGCAGAGGTATCAAGAGAATAATTGTATCCTTCGGGGCACATTTCTGGAAGAACTTTTCCTCGCCTTGTTGCCTTAAAAATATGAAGTTTCGGCGCTGTCCAAACTCCAAGTGCTTCCAGGATGAACTGCTTCAAGTCCTCTTTCAGATTATATGATGTAATTAACTTTTGGTAGGTGTTCGGCAACCTTTGAATAAGATTATTCGGGTGTAGAACAAAGGGTCTTTGAGGTTTTGCGCTCTGAAATACCTTCTCGAGGTCTGCACCCTCCTCACCTGTCCATGCCTTTCCTGCATAGGTTTCATTACCTGGCCGAAAACCTACCTGGGTTGGCACCAAGAGACGACCCCAATCGACAGATTGGCTTTCTCCGCGCATCTGTTTCCAAAGAATGAAAGTCCAGGCGAAAATCTCGCCTGCGTCTTTCCGTCTTTTTTTTGACATTTTCTCCTTGTAAAGATCCCGACAGACATGGTTAAGTATGAAATCAGCCACCTGTTCAGTCCGAAATTCCCTAACAAGTGTCCCACCCCGATACTCTCTTATAAGGAAAGACCGAATGAGTTTATCCCCAAGGTCTACGTCTGGATGCAGAAATGCAACTCTCTTTCTGAGAGCAGTTGGCAAGGACTCGGTAAGAACATCTTGGAATTTCTTGATCATTGGGCTTTCGTCATCAGAAGCAACAAGTCGTCTTGGTGGCGAGAATATTCTGGACTCTTTTTCGACCTTGTATACTCCAGTTTGGGTCCATATCAGTTTTTTGCCTAACAAGGCTTCATATGGTATGTCCAAATGCCCTAGCCACCTATAAAGGGAATTCCACCATGTACTATCTCGCTCATTGTTGGACACGCGGCGAATTGTGATTTCAGCGAGATGGACAAGCTCTTCTTCCATTGGGACCATTGTCTCAACTTCGAAAGCATTTGCAGTATTTTCGATTAGCTCTTCATTCATTATTTGCGGATGTGGTAGCAAAAGGGAGACCTGCTCGCGGCAGGCAATGTCTAACATAGGCGGAACAGGATCAACTTCCCATCTGAGATTTTTCGGAAGGGTTATCTCTGAAATCTTTTTGTAATCCAGTTTGCCCTTGGAATTAGCTTCGCTGAGTATCCAGTCTTCCTCTTTTACAATGCGTTGTATGGACTCACTTGATATTTGCAGTTTCGCAAGAGGTTGCTCCTGGTCAAAAATTCCTAGCAAACGCAATATTGCCTGGCCTGATTCTACTTCTTTTGACCTCCGAAGAAGGTAGATCATGTCTCCAACACAGGACACGGCATGTCTCAGAAGGTAGGAATTCCATTCGCGGGCCCACTCAATACTTTTTCGGTCAATACTCCCGTAAAAGGGTGCATTGACCCAGGCACCTGTTCCTGTCTTTGCAAGTGTAGGCAAATATATTGAAAATCTTCCTTCGCTGTTACCATCATCTATACCATCTATAGGAACAGCAATCTCCACCTCTACCCGTCTGATTTGATGCCACCGTTCTGGAAGAGCTGTAAGAGCATCCTTAAGTTCCTGGCTGGATAAAGGCTTTTTATAAAACCACCATTTCTGTGACCCACCTTCTAGATCTCCTCGTTCCTTTCCGCAGATATCTGTCCATGTTTGCCTGTCATAGTAAACAACCTCTATTTTTCCCTTTCTGATCTCTCTTGTCTTTTCTGAAGAGGGAATAGCTCTTACAAATTCAACAATTCTATTTGGTCTAGATTCCTGAGTGTTTTCCGCATAAACTGAGATACGTCGGGCATTCCGGAGAAAAAGGAATGAGTATGGGTGTAATTCAGCCAAGGCTTCTTTAAGGATAGACTCAGCACCTGGCTTTATTTTTATGCACACAGCTGTTGCAAATCCCAATTTAGCGACCCAGGGTAATAATGGGTCTGACGCCTCAATCGGGATAGGCATTTCATATACAGGCAGCCACTTGCATGAACGCTCCAAAATTTCAGGATTTTTGAGACTGTTTTCCAATGATTCTATGAGCTTGGGTTGCGGATTTTCCAATAATTGAAAGGGTATGCCGGAGATTTCCATTTGAGGAGCACACTTCGAGACGAAGCTTTCTGATGCTACCCTCCGCAAAGCATTCACAATCTCGTCAGGGTCAAAACAGAAACAGTAGCCATCGAAATTAGGTTGAGTATTTTCAGGGCGGTTAATGTCGCTGGAATATATGACGGGTGACTTGCAGACTTCCAAGACTGAACGGAAACCAAGTCCCTTATTGCCAATAGCATCTTCCGGGTTTTTGTCTGTCAGGCCCAAAGTACAAAGGCTTTCAAAATTCTTTTGGCTGAAGCCTCTGCCTGTGTTGCAAACTACTACCCTTGGTGTTGGTTCTTGCCTGATTACTATGAGTATCTGACCATCATTTCCACAGGCGTCATCGGCATTTTGAATTAGTTCTATTAGAAAACGGCCATGATATTCTTGAGATAATTGCTCTTCAATTGACCTGCGACCTTCAAAGATATTGGTTCCACGGCGGATGTCATCCATGAAGGCATAGATTTTGGCTTGGAGCCGTTCTAAGATAGAAGTGTAGTAATTGTTGGGGGCCATATTCATAATAGCGTTTTCTGGCAAATTTTTTCCTTTCAGATTCAAAGTCAACCCATATTCAGATCACCTCAAGTTCTTTCGAGATTAAGGACATATATTCTTTTGTAAATTCTAACAAAGACTTCTTCATCCTTCAGAATCTTTCTCATTGATCACTGACATTATAAACCTTGAGCACTTCATCCCCATAATGATTGATGACCTTGACAGCAATCTTTCCGGTTGAGGGTGGATCGAAGGGGCGGCTCTTGGTTGTGTAAAGAGATGACCAGGCTTCCTCGTTAATCTCTGCTTTGAGAGCACGCTTAAGCTTATCATAAGGTCGATCCGCTCCTGTGAAATAGGCATGGCGGATAAAGAAGCTCTCTTCATTATAATCAGTATCAATAAACCAGCAGGCAATATCGTCCGTGGAGTGAGAGCGGATTTCCCCGGTAGTGGGGTCATAAATATCCACTCCCTTGACCTCTACCGTTATTTTGCCATCTTTTCTCCTGGTGATCTCAAGGTCAGGCTCCCCGAAAACCATAAATAGGTTCCCCGCACCCGTCTTTTTCAGGAGTTCATCGCCCATGGTCAAATCCGGGTTCATTCTTGTGGGGAGCACGGTCAGTTGGCCAGAACGCTTTGCCTCTTCTGAAACATGAGGATCAAAGGCAAAACCACA
>QMLZ01000213.1 GCA_003646995.1 Deltaproteobacteria bacterium
AAAGAAAAACTGGTCTATGGACCTATGCAAATTGAAGCCAGGGTAGACCAGCATACGGATATATCCCGGGAATTGAGTTTGTGGGGCCAGGGGGGGTCAAGGGTCATCAGGGGAAATCTCCTGGCCATTCCTATCAGCGAATCATTTGTCTATGTGGAACCCATATACCTTGAGGCCATACAGGAAGCGAGAGAAACGCCGGCATCAGGGGCCTCTCAACCCGGAGGTTTTAAAAAACCACAAAGGACACAGGCGCCAGGCCCTTCACAGCCAGATAAATCAAGGACCGCAGCCTTACCGGAATTAAAGAGGGTAATTGTGGCTTACGGCAATCGACTCCTCATGGAGGAAACCCTTGACAGGGCCCTGCGCCTTGTTCTCGGGGGAGAAACAGCCGCGAGAGAGATGGTTTCCGGTTATAAGCCTGGAACTCATGATATTTCTGAATCCGGCAAGATGGCTTTGGAACATTATAACAGGGCCAAAGAATATTTACGCCAGGGGGATTGGACCGGATACGGGAAGGAACTGCAACATCTGGAGAAGATCCTGCAAGGGATGTCCGGCACGGACGAATGAAATTGCTGATTTGCCTTATAGGGCTCGTACTTATAGTGGAGGGAATCCCTTATTTTGCTTTTCCTGGTAAGATGAAGAAATGGATGTCAACATTGCAGGAGATCCCGGATTCAAATCTCAGGGCCATGGGTTTCGTAGCTATGGCCTTGGGGCTGTTAATTGCCTATTTTTTTAAAAAATAAAAAGATTTGACTTTAAATTCGATTTTGTTTAGCCTATTAAGTTTAAAATGTTGCGATGTTTGATATAGAGGATTATGATTACGAGTTACCGGCAGAATCAATCGCGCAGGTTCCGGTTTCAAGACGGGATCGTTCGCGTTTGTTAGTGCTGGATCGTAAAGAAAGATCTGTTTCGGATAGACTTTTTTTTGATCTGCCTACGCTGCTTCGCCCTGGTGATTTATTGGTTGTGAATGATACTAAGGTTCTTCCTGCAAGGCTTTTTGGCCGAAAGGAAAGCGGGGGTCGAGTAGAGATCCTTGTGCTAGGGTACAATGATACAGCCAGCAAAGACCCGGCAACGCGTATTTGTCTTTTGAGATCTTCCAAAGGGCCCAGAAAAGGTGGCGTCCTTTTCTTTGCTTCAGGTGTTTCCGGGAAGGTACGAGAGGTACTGGAAAACGGTCTGGTCAAAATCACATTTAGCGGTGATTGCTCTATTGAATCTTTGCTTGAAGAACAAGGCATATGCCCTTGCCTCCTTACATTAAGCGAGGGGAAAAAGCCACTTATTCGCATCTTGACAGGGAACGGTATCAGACGATTTTTGCGAAAAGGGCAGGTGCTGTTGCTGCACCAACGGCAGGGCTCCACTTTACAGATGGTTTGATCACCAAACTAAAGTCTGCAGGGATTTCTGTAGCCTATCTGACCCTTCATGTGGGACACGGGACGTTCAGGCCTGTTCGGACAAAGGATATCAGAAGACATCATCTGGGTAATGAATCCTACCATATTGAACCTGAGACAGCGGATGCCATAGAATGGACTAGAAAAAAAGGCGGGAGGGTGGTTGCTGTTGGGACAACTGTAGTAAGGGCATTGGAGACTGCTGTGACCCCTGACGGTTTGATATTGCCGGGAGATGGAAAGACTGATCTGCTTGTGACTCCTGGTTTTTCTTTTAGGGTAGTGGATGCCCTGATTACTAATTTCCATATACCAAAGAGTTCGTTGCTTTTCCTTGTATCAGCCTTTGCCTGCCTGGAGTTTATTAAACAGTCTTACAGGTCGGCTATTGAGAAAGGGTACAGGTTTTACAGTTACGGGGATGCAATGCTGATACTGTGAATGCGTATAGGGCTGAAGATTTCATCAAGAATGTTATTCGATATTGGAATTTAAAATAATTCACAAGTCCAGGGAATGCAGGGGTAGGGTCTGTGAAATCGAAACCCCTCACGGGAGCTTTGAGACCCCGGTTTTTATGCCAGTGGGAACCCAGGGATCTGTCAAGGCAGTCTCTCCTGAAGACTTGCAGGATGCAGGCGTCAAGATCATCTTGGCCAATACCTACCACCTCTACCTACGGCCCGGGCATGATGTCATAAAGCGGCTGGGTGGATTACATGGATTCATGAACTGGCCGGGGCCGATATTGACAGACAGTGGGGGATTCCAGGTTTACAGCCTTTCGGGTTTAAGGACTATTTCCGAGGAGGGTGTGACGTTTCGGTCCCATCTGGATGGGTCCACGCACTTCATTGGACCAGAAGAGGCCATAAAGATCCAGAGGGCCTTAGGCGCGGACATTATTATGACCTTTGACGAATGTGCGCCTTATCCTTCTGACTATGAGTATGTCCTGAATTCCGTTAGGTTAACAAGCCTGTGGGCTCGCAAGTGCCTTGAACTCATGGAGGGTGCTCATCAAGCGCTTTTCGGCATAGTGCAGGGTGGCATGTATCGTGATCTAAGGGAAGTGAGTGCCGGGGATCTGACCGGCATGGGTTTTGACGGGTATGCCTTGGGCGGGCTTTCTGTTGGAGAAGACCGTGAGACAAGATTACGGGTCATTACAGAGACGATGGACTTTTTACCGGAAGACAGTCCGATTTATCTAATGGGTGTAGGTTCTCCGGAAGACTTGATAGAAGGGGTTATGCGAGGTGTCGACATGTTCGATTGCGTTATGCCGACCCGCAATGCCCGAAACGGCACCCTTTTCACAACTAATGGCAGGATTACAATCAAGAACGCCAGATACGTGAATGATGAAAGGCCTATTGAAGAAAATTGTCAGTGCTACACATGCTCTCGTTTTTCCAGGGGATATTTAAGGCATCTCTTTATGGCAAAAGAGATTCTGGCTTACCGGTTGAATACGATACATAATCTCTATTATTATAGCCATCTGATGTCCGGGATTAGACAGGCGCTTCGAGAAGACAGATTTACCAATTACCGTAATAAGTTCTATGAACTACAAAGAGGATGAGAGGTTGAGTAGGCGTTGCTCAAGGCAAAAGGCATGAGGACACCCACAACTCAACAACTCAACGAATTAACAACTTAACCGAAATAAAAGGAGGTTTTAGAATGAATTTTTTGGCTTATGCAATGGGAGGCGGAGGAACTGGCGGGGCAGGCGGACAAGGGGGGGGGCTCGGCGCATTTCTCCCCCTCATACTTATGTTCGCTATTTTTTATTTTTTACTCATCAGGCCACAGCAAAAGAAAGCGAAGCAGCACAAGCTATTACTTGGTGCCTTGAAAAAAGGAGATCGTGTAGTCAGTTCCGGGGGGCTCCACGGGGTGGTCACTGGCCTGACAGATGATGTGGTGACAATGGAGATCGCCCCAAAGGTAAGGGTCAAAGTCTCGAGAGGTTCCATTGCCGGGATTAGTGGCAAGGGATCTTGATGAATTGATGATTGATGTTTTCAATGATTAATCGTCACGATATCCGTGATTCCCCAAGACGGGAAGATTAACACATCGCAGATACGACCAATCAATAGTCAATCGAAAATTTTCAATCAAAGAGGGGAGTACCAAGTGTCAAAGAATTTAGGCTGGCGCGCAGCAATTGTTGCCTTTGTGATTTTGATGTCATTCATATATCTGATGCCGTCTTTCACCAGTGACTTTCCAGGCTGGTGGTCTAATATCCTGCCGAGAGACAAGATTCATCTCGGTCTTGATCTCCAAGGGGGTATGCACCTCGTTTTGGAAGTGGGATCCTTGAAGGCCGTGGAAAGCCACCTCGAGAGGGTTGTGGAGGAAATAAAACGCGATTTGCGTAAGAGTAAAATCAGATATGTTGAACTGAAGCGTCTTGGAAATGATCGGATCACCTTGACCCTTATGGGGCCAGAGGACAAAGACGTTTTTAGGGAAATGGTAGAGGCAGATTATCCTGATTTCAATGAGATTTCGGTTCCAGGGGAAGGAGACCACCCGTCTTTTGAGCTGACACTGCTTCCCAGGGCGAAGACCCGTATTATGAAAATGGCGGTGGATCAAGCTCTTGAGACCATCAGGAACCGGGTTGATCAGTTTGGTGTGAGCGAGCCGGATATCCGACCCCAGCAAGGCAACAGGATTTTGATCCAGTTACCAGGTATTAAAGATCCTAAAAGGGCGGTGGCCCTTATCGGAAAGACTGCCCTGCTGGAATTCAAGCTGGTTGATGATGAGCACAATGTTGAAGATGCCCTTAAAGGAAGTATTCCCCCCGGGGATGAAATTCTTTATGAGATCAGCGTCGATCCAAAGACGGGTCGTGAGATGAAGGTCCCCTATTTACTCAAAAGGAGGACCCTTATTACGGGGGAATACATAACCGACGCAAGGGTCCAGTTCGATAACCAGTACAATGAAGCACAAGTGTCTCTTTCTTTTGATGCCAGAGGTGCAAGACTTTTCGAACAGATTACCGGGCAGAATATCAAGAAAAGACTGGCTATCGTGCTTGACAACAACGTCTACTCCGCCCCTGTAATCCAGGACAAGATTGCTGGCGGAAGGGCTCAGATAACAGGACGTTTTACAACGGATGAAGCGCGGGATCTTGCCATTGTTTTGAGGGCAGGTGCCCTTCCTGCGCCGGTTAAAATCATTGAAGAGCGTACAGTCGGCCCCTCCCTGGGAAAGGATTCAATTAGAAAAGGTTTTAAATCGATGATCATCGGGGGCCTTGTGGTAGTTATTTTTATGGCAATTTATTATGGTCTTTCTGGTATCATTGCTGATCTGGCCCTTGTTTTGAATATCCTGATTATTATGGCAGGTCTGGCCTTTTTTGGGGCCACGCTGACCCTTCCTGGGATCGCAGGGGTTATCCTCACCATTGGTATGTCTGTTGACGCCAATGTCTTGATCTTCGAGCGCGTGCGAGAGGAAATGAGGCTGGGTAAGACCCCTCGAGCCTCAATTGAAGGAGGATACGGTAAGGCCCTTGTTACAATTTTAGATGCCCAAATCACAACACTGATCGCTGCCCTTGTATTGTTTCAGTTTGGGACCGGGCCTGTCAGAGGCTTTGCCGTAACCGTAAGCATTGGCATAGTCGCCGGTTTATTTACGGCCATCTTCGGCACAAGGATTGTTTTCGATTATCTCTATGTACAGCGAAGGATGAAAAGGCTTAGTATTTAAAGGAAGTGACTAAAGTGTCTAAAGTTAAATGTAAGTTCTCAATAAATCCGGGCTGAATTAGAAAAATTTCCCTCAATCCCCCTTTGCAAAAGGGGGAAGCAGTAGGAATGCCCAGACTTTTTGAGATCTTACAGTTAAATGGCTGGAAGGACTTGGACCACGTAAAAAAAATGGCGGGGTAATACATGGAATTCATCAAGGCAGGGATTAATATTAATTTTATTGGAAGGAGGAATATTGCATTTACTCTTTCCTCAATGATGATCATTGCAACTCTTTTTCTGCTAATATGGAG
>QMLZ01000214.1 GCA_003646995.1 Deltaproteobacteria bacterium
ACAAAGAAGTATCCTGGTAAGGTATTTGTACGTAGTAAAAAGCGTGTGGGCGAAGAATTTCAACTTATCGTATGCCTGAAGCAGGAGATCCCTTTTTCGGTATTTATCAGTCTTGCCCTGGACTCGCTCAATAAGTTCCTGCACAGCGTCGGCCATCTGCCTGGTGGCCTCCATCAGACTTGCCCCAATCCGGCCTTCCTTGATCTTTTCCTTTGTTTCCTCATCAGGCCGCCTCAGGGCCTTTGCCAGGCCTTCAATCCCATCAAATGGCCCACTTATGTCCACCTCGTGCAGTGGCTTCCCCACAAATCGCCGTCTCACACGAAACACATAGTCCCTTAGGGACTCCAGGCATTGGTCAATCCCATCGGCCAATTTGCCTAAGATAGATTCTTCGCACAGATATTCCCCGCCCAACTCGATCAACACTGCGTAATCCTTGATCTGGCGTAGCTCTGGCGGTCTTAATTCCAGTACCGTATCTTCGTGGTAATCTTTGTTTTCTCCATCCATTTGCAATTACTCAAAAAATCCTTCTTGGATAATTCAAGACCAAATTATACTTCCCCACCTATCCAATAAACACTCAGCTGAGAGCTCCCCTAATGACTTCCGTCTCAGAAAGCCATCCAATTCGTCTCGGCAGCCCTCTGACCACCAGTCCCTTATAAGGTCTGCCGCTTTTGGTTCGAACATCCACCTCTCCCCGAACTTCTCTCTTAAACTTTTCTCCATCATGGCCTCGCCCATCCATGCCATGACGTATTCAAGGCTATAGAACTCTGGTACCAGGTCGAAGAGGCAGGCCTCGGGCTGATAAAAAAAACCTGTGTAGCGCCTCATAAATTCCGAATACACCTTGCCGGTGCCAAAGTCCCCGGACCGAAACATTTCCACTTCAGAGAGAAATCTTGCACCGTACCTTCTAAACACTGATAGGTCCCGCAAGGCCTTGTACCTGTAAAGCATGTCTGCTATTTGTTCATCGACACCAAGCTGCTCAACCATAAATGGTACGCTCATGGTCATATTCTGTATTAAGAATGCAAATGCCTCGCTGAGGGCTCCCCCCATGCATATTTCCCGGTGCACAAAAGGCAAGCGGGGAGAGGTATTTGCTGCAAACAGGGCATGCCCCAATTCGTGTCCTAAGCCTTCCACGTCAATCCACCCGCCCTGAGGCTTCACAAGAACATACACCTCATCGGGAACCTCTAGCACAAAGCAGATAGCTTGAGGGCTTTTCTCGGGAGCCTTATCCATCTCAATGGTAATAGAGCGGTTTTCATCCAGGTCTAGATCCCAATTGGTAAAGAACCTCCTCAAGCTTTCCAATGCCCCGGGGGGGAATAGGTGATCAAACTCGCTTAGACTGAGCAAGTTGATGGCATCAAAACGAGTTAGTTCCTTGAGTCCAACACCAAAGCGACTGGAGGCCCAATGTTCCATTGCCTCAAAATACGGTTTGTCTGTCTTGACAAGTATATCCTTAACCTCGCCATAATATTTCGTATAGTCGATGCCTTTTTTCGCCTTGCAATAACCGAGATAGTCGGCGAATCCCAAGGAATCTCTCAAGGTCTCCAGCAATATCTCCCAAAATGTGACTGCAAAAGGTTTCAGGAGTCTACAGAGCGCTCTGGTTTCCCTTTGCAGGATGAGGCGGTCTTCTCTGGTACTGTTTTTCTGGCAGTAGGGTATGATCTCTCTGAAGTATATCTTTTGTCCCCTGACGTAGGCTGCAGCCCCCTTCATCCAAGTACGGAGTTCTGCCTCGTAGGGCATTAATTCCATTTGCAAGAAATGCTCAATAAAATTGAACCGCAGTTTTTTCCCTTCCAAATCTGTACCCAGGATGCCATCCAGGCAACGGTATGTATTCGGGCTCAAAAAGTCTTCGAAACCTTGGTAGAGAGCTTCAGGGGAAAAGGGGCTTGGAATGCCCTTCCAAAAGCAAAAGGAATGGAGCTTCCATCGATAATTCAGATGGAAAAGAATATTCTTGACAGCTTCAAGGGAATAATTTTTCATGGCTGAGTAAACGCCCGCTGAAGAACTCCGGAAACAGGCAGTGCCGTCGAAAAAAAATGCCTCTTCGACAAGGTATAATATCGAAGAGGCACGAATAACTCCACACATAAATGCCAGGGTGGCCAAGAATTAAAGCTTCACATCACACCTCAGACATCTACTGCACTCCCTCATCGCCGTATCCTCATCATAACCGAGCTCTACCTCTACAAAGCTTTTTATCCTTTCCTTGGGGTCCACGGTAGGCATTTTCGCCCTTGGCTGCTTTATGATCTCTTCAGGTAGGGCTTGTGTTACCTTGACCTCCGGGAACACCAATTCCGTTGGCTCTTCTCCCCTGAGCTGGGAAAGATACCGGTCAATCTCACGCGAGGCACGCTTTGCCGCAGCCATGGCGTCCACAATCCTCGCCGGACCGGTTACAGCATCTCCACCGGCGAACACGCCTGGCAGATTGGTGGCAAAAGTCCGCCTTTCCACGATGATAGTATCTCTACTCGTTCTCAGGCCCCCGCCAAAGCTCAAATCAGGAGCCTGGCCAATAGCTGAAAATATAGTATCATAAGATTCCTTGATCAAACTTTCCTCTTTAGGTATGGGCCTACGTCTGCCGCTTTCATCGAATTCGCCAAGCTCGCATTCCGCCATCTCCAGCACAAGGCGCCCGTTGTCCTGTCGAATTGCTTTTGGAGCCACTAGGACCCTCAGTTCGATCCCTTCCTCAATGGCCTCTTCTATCTCCTCCTCGTATGCTGGCATATCCTTTCTTTCTCTTCTGTAAAGGATCGTGACTTCCTCCGCTCCCAGTCGTTTTGCAGTACGGGCCACGTCAATGGCCACATTGCCTCCACCTATCACCGCCACCTTTTTACCCACTTTGGGGGCCGTGCCCAGCTCCACCTGGCGTAGGAACTCCGCCCCCTTCAGCACCCCTGGAAGCTCCTCTCCCTCTATCCTGAGGGACAGGCTGCGGTGTGCACCCACTGCCACAAACACGGCATCATAGTCCTCTTGCAGCTCTTCAAAGCTCACGTCCCTGCCCACTCTAACTCCGGTCTTGGCTTCAACTCCCAGTCGAAGGATAAAATCGATCTCCTCATCGATTACGTCCCTGGGGAGCCTGAAGGCAGGGATACCATAGCGGAGCATTCCACCTAGTTTAGGGAGTTCCTCAAAGATGGTGCATTTATACCCCATGAGTGCAAGGTAAAAGGCCGCAGTGAGCCCCCCCGGACCCCCTCCTACTATGGCAACCCGTTGGTCTTTGGGTTCAGCTTTGGGCAGCCTGGGCGCAAGCCCCAACTTTTTGGCCATGTCGGATGCAAATCTTTTAATCTTTGGAATGGCCAGCGCTTCATCGGTCTGTCCCCTCAGGCAAAAGGTCATACACGGATGTGCGCAGGCCCTGCCACAAATGGCGGGTAAGGGGTTATCCTTGTAAATCAGAGTTATGGCATCCTCGTAACGACCTTCGGCTACAAGTGAAAGGTAGCCGGGAACCTCCTGATCAATGGGACAGGTATTGATACATTTAGCCTTTACTAAATCCGCACAAACTCCTGCCTCGCAACGCTTTTCTAAAATATGGTCTTCGTATTCATGGCGAAAATATCGAAGTGTAGAAAGCACCGGATTCGGTGCTGTCTGGCCCAAGCCGCAAAGGGCGGAATCCTTGACAAAGGCCGCCAGTGTCTCTAGTTCGGTGAGGTCTTTCATCTCACCCTTTCCCTGGGTAATCCTGTCTAGGATTTCAAGCATTCTCCTGGTTCCCTCACGGCAGGGTGTACATTTCCCGCATGATTCATCCTGGCAAAAGTCAAGGAAAAATCGCGCCATATCCACCATGCAGGTGGTCTCATCCATTACTATCATGCCACCTGAGCCCATGATGGCTCCCACCTTTGCAATTGCCTCGTAATCAGTCGGCGTGTTGAGATACTTGGCGGGCACGCAGCCCCCAGAGGGACCGCCAAGCTGCACGGCCTTGAATTTTCGGTTGTTAGGTATTCCTCCACCTATTTCATAAATGATTTCTTTCAGAGTCGTACCCATGGGCACTTCCACGAGCCCTATATTGGCTACCCTGCCACTGAGGGCGAAAACCTTTGTACCTTTACTCCCCTCCGTACCTATGGAAGCGTACCAGTCACCGCCCTTAAGAATTATCTGGGCTACATTGGCCAAGGTCTCCACGTTGTTGAGTACACTTGGCTTCTTCCACAATCCCTGCTGAGCCGGAAACGGGGGCCTGGGCCTAGGCATCCCCCGTTTACCCTCGATAGAATGCATGAGGGCTGTCTCTTCACCGCACACAAAGGCTCCTGCTCCTTGATATACCTCCAGGTCAAAATCAAAGCCGCTTCCCAGTATGTCTTTGCCGAGCAGTCCATATTCCCTCGCCTGTGCTATGGCAATATCGAGCCTCCTGAGCGCCAGAGGGTACTCCGCCCGGCAATATATGTAGCCCTGGTGTGCCCCGATGGCCTTGGCTGCTATTATCATCCCCTCCAATACTGCATGGGGGTCGGCCTCCAAAACACTTCTATCCATGAAGGCCCCTGGGTCTCCTTCGTCGGCATTACAGAGGACATATTTTATCTCTCCCGGCGACTTGCGGGCGAATTCCCACTTGAGCCCTGTTGGAAAACCTGCTCCTCCCCTGCCACGCAGCCCAGATTTCTTCACTTCCTCTATAATCTGCTCGGGGGTCATCTCCAAGAGCGCCTTGGCAGCACCCATGTAACCGTCTCTGGCAATGTACTCGTCGATTACTTCAGGATCTAAGACTCCCCTGTTCTTCAGCACTATCAGCATCTGCCTGGAAAAGAAGGGGATCTCGTCGAGCCTTGGAATGGTTTCGGCTGACGCGGGTTCCACGTAAAACAACCTTTTTACGGGCCTGCCCTTCAGGAAGTGCTCCTCCACTAGTTCGGGAATATCTTCGGGTGTCAGTTTTTGATAGAAGACACCGTCGGGCTGAACCACCATGACAGGACCCTGGGCACAAAACCCGTTGCAACCCGTCTCTATGACCTTGATCTCCTTGCTCAACCCCTTGTTTTCCAATTCCCTCAGCAGGACCTCCCTCACCTTATCGCTGCCGGAAGCCTGACAAGCAGTTCCGCTGCATATCAGTAGGTGAGTTCTATATGTGTTCATTTGTCAGCCTCCTTACGACACATAGCAAAGATGAAAAATCTAAAGTCAATGCCATTCTCGGGCACGTGAAAAAGAATCAATCCATGCGGGCCAGGGCAAAGTCCGTCTGCACTTCCCCCTTCAGAACATGCCTCCTAAAAACCTGCCGCATTTTCTTCGCATCCATGTGCTGATATACAACCGGCTTCTGACCTTGTATCTCTACAGTAACATTGGGTTCACTGCTACACATCCCCATGCACCCCGAGGTAATCAC
>QMLZ01000215.1 GCA_003646995.1 Deltaproteobacteria bacterium
ATAGCTGTAATTTATCGCCTCAAGTAGTTCGGCCTTGCTGTCATCAAATGATTTGTGTTTCCTGTCACCGTAAGTGGATTCCACAAAAAGGTAATCTGCATCAAATATCTCGTGAGGGTCCTTAACAATGAGCTGATTTTTTCTACCTAAATCACCGGAGAAAACCAGCTTTGTCTTGTCCCCCTTCTCCTTGATCCATAACTCGAGAATGGACGATCCAAGTATATGTCCGGCGTTGCGCAGCCTCAATTTGACACCTGGCTCTATTTCTATAACCTGATCCCTTTCAACTGGCCTGAAGTGTGGCAGTGTGGCCTGGGCGTCTTCCACAGTGTATAAGGGGAGCACGTCGGGCTTGCCGTTTCGACGGTTTTTTCTGGTCTGCCATTCCGCGTCCATTTCTTGAATGTGGCCAGAATCCAAGAGCATGATCTCACATAACTCTGCGGTAGGAGGAGAGGTATATATAGTGCCTCTGTATCCATCCTTGACCAATTTGGGAAGCCTTCCGCTGTGGTCGATGTGTGCATGTGTAAGAAACACCGCTTCCAGCTCCGAGGGAGAAAATCCCCACGGCTCCCAGTTTCTGCTCTCAATTTGTCTGCCCCCTTGGAAAAGCCCGCAATCCACCAATAACCTTTTCCCGCCGGGCGTTTCAACGAGATAACTTGACCCTGTGACAGTGCCGACACCTCCTAAGCATGTTACCCTGACCATTCTCAGCTCCTTTCTTATTTAGCAGCCCTTGCATGTTCTTTAAGCCGCCATGCCTCACATTGCAGAATCCATTTTTTGGGCAGACCATAGTCCAGAAAAAAGCCTATTTCAAGGACTTCTGATTTTTGCCCTTGATTAACCCTCTTTGTGTGTTTACATTTTTTGTTAAAGATTTTGCCTATCTCATAATTCTTGGCTTTGTGGCTAGAAAAGGAGGCGCCCATGGAAAAACACCACAAGTTTTCCCTTTGGTATTTACTTATTGGTATATGGATAGTCTTACTTCTACAGCACTCCATAGTATCCATGATTGCCATCCGAACAATACCTTACAGCGAGTTCCTTAAGCTCCTTAAGGAAGGCAAGATCACGGAAGTGGCCATTGGCCCCAACCAGATCCAAGGGCGCCTAGCTGGAGACGCCTCTCCTACCGGGCGCCCTATGCTGTTCAGAACTGTGAGGGTGGACCCTGAAATTGCAAAGCTCTTGGCCCAATATAACGTTACTTTCAAAGGGGAGGTTGAATCAACCTTTTTGAGAGATTTATTCTCATGGGTGGTTCCCATCTTTCTCTTCGTTGGAGTGTGGTATTTCTTCATGAAGCGAATGACAGGACAGCAACCCGGCTTCATGACCCTTGGTAAGAGCAAGGCAAAGGTTTACATGGAAGATGATCTTAAGGTCACCTTTGATGATGTTGCAGGCGTTGACGAGGCCAAGCAGGAGCTTATGGAGATAGTGGAGTTTCTCAAGGAGCCACAGAAATTCGCAGAGATCGGGGGCAAGATGCCCAAGGGTGTCTTGCTTGTGGGCCCTCCTGGAACGGGAAAAACGCTTCTTGCCAAGGCAGTGGCAGGAGAAAGCCATGTACCTTTTTTTAGCATGAGTGGATCGGACTTTGTGGAGATGTTTGTTGGTCTGGGGGCAGCACGGGTCCGAGATCTTTTTGACCAGGCAAAAAAGAGGGCCCCGTGCATTATATTTATTGACGAACTTGATGCCCTGGGCAAGGCCAGGGGAATTGGCGGTGTGGCGGGCCACGATGAAAGGGAACAGACACTCAACCAGCTCCTAGTGGAAATGGATGGCTTTGACCCCACAGTTGGGGTTATCCTCATGGCTGCAACCAACCGACCCGAGATTCTGGATCCTGCTCTTTTGAGGCCCGGCCGTTTTGACAGGCACATCTTGGTAGATAGACCCGACAAGAAGGGGAGAGAAGAAATACTTAAGGTACATCTAAAAAACGTGAAGGTGGCCGAAGACGTGGATGTAGAAGCGATTGCCAACATGACTTCCGGTATGGTCGGTGCGGACCTTGCCAACCTTGTAAATGAGGCTGCTCTTCTGGCTGTGAGACGCAATAAAAAAAAGGTTACCATGAAGGAATTTGAAGAGGCGGTGGAAAGGGTCATTGCAGGCCTTGAGAAAAAGAATCGCCTCATTAACGAAGAAGAACGAAAGATTGTAGCATATCACGAAGTCGGCCATGCCCTCGTAGCTCTGTCCCTTCCAGGTACAGACCCCGTAAAGAAAATATCCATTATTCCTAGGGGCATCGCCGCCTTAGGTTACACGATGCAAGTACCCACTGAGGACCGTTTCCTAATGAGGAAAACCGAGCTGCTCAACAAGATAGCCTCACTGTTAGGGGGGAGAGCGGCTGAAGAACTCATGTTTGGTGACATCTCTACAGGGGCGCATAATGACCTGTCCAGAGCCACGGACATAGCTAGATCCATGGTCAAAGAATACGGTATGAGCGAAAAACTTGGACAGGTTTACTTTGCGAGACAGCAAAGATCTCAGTTTCTCGGTACTCCTCTCCCGGAGGGCAGCGGTGAATATAGTGAAGCGACCGCTGAGCTCATAGACCAGGAAGTCCAAGAGATCATAAGAACCCAGTATGAAAAGGCGCTTGATATCTTGAAGGAAAAAAAGGAGGTTCTCATAGAGGGAGCCGAACTCTTACTGAAGAAAGAGAAGATAGAAGGGGAAGAATTGAAGGCCCTTCTCAAGGCCAAGGGCTTCTCTATCTCTGAGCAGTCTTGATCCCTTTCCTTATGATATATGGTGCTCTGGGTCCGCAGTTAAATATTAGGTCCAGGCATGAAAGGTTTGGGAGGAATTGACCCCACAGCTGGGGATATACGGGCGCCCTGGGATTAAAAAAGGACAGCGTTATTCCGGCCTTCTTAAATTGCTCCTCATCCAGGTATTTACGTGCCGAGTTTTGGGCTAGGAAACGTGTGGCCCCCAGCCTCTTCGCCACCAAAACGGATAAGGTGGGCTCCTTTTCCTTTATCTCTAGGGTAGACAGCCGCACTATCTCAACAGGGATCTCGAGGATCTTGGTGATATAACGAATAACCTTTTCATTAAGCTCTACCAAGTTGGAAATATTCCCGGAAAAAATATGCTCAAGGAACGCCTGATGATCCCTGAAATAAGGGGCATTGGCGTATGCGGTTTTCAGGGACAAAAGGTGCTTTCTTTGCCATTTGCCCTCGTAGCAAATCTTCACATCCATAATCCGTTGCAAGCCCAATCCCTTTTTCCAAACTGGTATTGTAAGCCAAAGGGTGCCCTGGTCATTCTTGAATCGGTTCCGTGTCAACCACGTGGTGCCTCTTGGGAACTGTACGGAATCCATCAGCACCAGCACATCAGATTGAAGGGCCTTTTGAAAGAATCCAGTGTACGGAGCAAAATAGGGTTGATGGGCACAGACAGTTTTCATGTACCGGGACCTCAAAAAAAGCGTCTTGGATCCTTTGCCTTCAGCTCGCGAACCTTTGAAGTTACCAGTCTCTTCGCAAAATCCCTGTGGGAAAGGTATGGCAGGAGGTTCTTCTTAACGGTTTTGACGAACTGCAGAAACACGGAATCCTTTTCTTTCTGGTCAACGAAGTGCCTCTCTTGCTTGTATCTGTACGGCACCTGATCACCGAACACATTGCGCAACAGTTCGAGTACCTTTTCCTTTTCCTCGGACTCCGGCAACATTTCCGCCTTTAGCGGGACATCGGCTCGGACCTCAAGGCTTACCAGCCATCTGTCCCCGGCAAGGACTCGGCTCAAGTCCCAAAGCTCCACTGTTAACTTGTTGTCCAATTCGATGGTCTCTACAAGTTTGCCCGCCACTCGATACCCCTATGACAGACTCAAATCAGTCCACTACGGGTGACGAAACTGTCGAGACACCCACCTATTGCTTATGTGGCCCCTTTCCAGGGTCCCTGTCGAAAAGTCGAAATAAGCCCGGCTATTAGACAGTGCTGCTAATCAATTGAATAATGGATCTTGACGTATACTCGGCCACATCTGCAAGTCCATCCAGCGGCATAAAAGATAAGGCATTGGAAGAGAAAAGACAAGTTACGGATGCGGGAAATTCTTCATCGGCCAGGTAAAATATATAGGCAAGGCCTATCTTGGGTAGAGGGTACAAAACGAAAGATTCATCACCGCCAAGCCCTTCGGGAGCATTGTGCCCATTGAACCGCTCCATAACAAGATAGCGCTTCTCCAGGATCTGTTGTACATGAGGGACAAGGATCATCTCCGAATTAGCAGAAAATGCCCCGCTATAGGGCATGCTGTTGGGAAGGTCTTTAAATGCCACAAACGGCTCAAGGCGTATTTGATCACTGACGGCGTTCATGGCATAAAGAGAAATGAGAATTGCCCTGGGCCCTTCTTCGACTATTCCATCCAGAAATATACCCTCTCGCCTCAGCAAGCAAGACCGTCCAAAAGCACTAAATTTGAATCCGCCCTCGTCCTTTTCTGCGCCTAGCCGCAAGGCCAAATCCGGGGGCTCATTATCAAATATGGCGGCCAGATTATCACATATTATCGATTTGTAGTTGCTGCCCATGGAAAACCCTTTATCCCATTTGAAACAAATCTAGGAGATTTCCATCATCAACACTCCTCTGTCTCTATTAGCTTTGATGCGCTCACAAATTGAACCATTTCAAGGAGTTTACCCTCCGCGGCAAGAAACCTTCTTATACCTTCTAACGTAGAAGGAAACGGGTGCCCTATGCCTATGGCTTTCCCCTTGCCTATGGCCAGACACATGAGCCTCCTCATTTGCCAAATGGTGGCCTCCATTTTGATTGCACAGTCTAGGAATACGTTCCGGTGAGCCGTCCTGATATGAAGTTTTTTGGCTACTTCATAGCCCACTGATCTATGTGAGGTGAGGCTATCAATAAAAAATAGTCCGTCGTCCTTCATCGCGCTCAGGGCTTCTGCCATCTTCTCTGAATCGGCGGTGAACTTCGATCCCATATGATTATTAATACCTACGGCAGCTGCTATGTGGTCAATGTTTCTCTTTATAGTGTCGCGGATCTTGGTCGCAGTAAAATCAGTGTACACTGCTCCAGGACCTGGATCAATATCAGGGCTGAACGGCTCCATGGGTTGATGCAACAATACTTCATGGCCCATGGAGGTAATCTCATCGACCAATTCCCTTGAAAAGGGCCTAAGCGGCAACACCGAGAAAGTGATGGGTAAATTGAGATTGAGAAACGCCTCCGCAATGGAGATGCTGTTACCTATGTCGTCGATAACAAGGGCTGCTTTGGGGATGGATTTTTGAAGTCCCGAAGAAATCGGGGGCCGCTCGGGCATTGGGAAAATCAACCGACAGGTTGCAGAACATAGACTCGGCAGACCAAGGTTGGCGAATATTGC
>QMLZ01000216.1 GCA_003646995.1 Deltaproteobacteria bacterium
GTTGTGTTCATGTGCCAAGCCCAACGTACCAACCCCAACTGCTTCTCAAGCCACTCCAACATTCCCAACCAAGGGATGGTGGCACGTACGGTTTAAGATTTTTTGGCCCCAAGACTCCAGGCCTAGGTGGTGGGTAGATGCAGCCATTGCCCATGAGGTGATCAATCCCATCCTAAGAAATAATAAGAGCAACATAGAACTCTGGAGGTTTCACAGGCGAGCTGCAAGGGATAAGACAGGACACCAACTGAGCCTCCTGTTCTATTCCTCTGCCATGGTGGCTGATAGGGTTTATGAGGATATCGCAGCCAATACGTTTCTTCAGGAGCTACTGACTGAAGGTATCGTGGTTAGCGTTAAATATGACGATACCTCTCTGGTGGCCATGGCCGGCATTGGTGATACAAGCGATCCCAATTGGGCGGTAGAGATTCAAAATTCATGGCCTTATTTCATCATGGGCGCCTCAGAGATGTGGCTTGACACCCTAAATCAAATCACCCTTGAATACCAGAAAGAGCACCCATTCTCCTCGTTGGATGAAAAGCTGGAAGGCTATCAAGATATATACGACTCAATGGTATTTCTATGGCAGGAGCAATGCGGTCATGCCTTGCTCCATCATCTTTATGCCCTGTACGGATATGTCCCCATAAAGGTACGCCAAGTTGACATGCTTATGAGGTTCTAGCCAGTCCCTTTTACAAAGCCACAGTCACACAATGGATCTTGACATCGTTTTTAAGATCGAGGACATTAGAAAACATGGAAACCCAAGGGGATAGAGATAGCCAAATCAGGGAATTCATAAAAGTTATGAAGGCCCTTTCAGATCCTAACCGGGTCAAACTACTTAAGATGTTACAACGCAAGAATATGTGCGTCTGCGAAATACAGGCAGCACTAGGTATATCACAGCCTACCGTGTCCAAGCACCTCAAGATCCTCACCGATGCTGGTCTTGTTGATTACAGGAAGGATGGGCTTTGGGTAAACTACTTTCTTACCGATGGTGGCAGCAGCCCTTACGCGGCCAGCATCTTAGGTAATCTGAGGCACTGGCTTGAAGACGATGAAGAAATTAAAGAGCTGCATAGGAAGCTTCCTACCATAAACCGAGAGAACATTTGCACAAGATAGGCATTCCTCTATCTTACTGAAATGGACCCACTATCCAACGAAAGGCACGGCTTATGTTCCGTAAGACAGGCAAATCCAACCTGGAGGGGAATTGGGCGGAGAGGATAGTCGCCCCGGAAAAGGTTCTCAAGAAAATAAGGCCGGGCATGAGTATTTTTATCGGAACTGGCGTTGCTGAACCCAGGACCTTGGTGAGGGCACTGGCAGAAACTGACACCCCCAATCTGCAAGACCTAGAGCTTATACAGCTGGTGAGCTTGGGCGATGCCATTGCCTTTGAGGAAAGGTACTCTCAGAAGTTCCGGCTGAAGACATTCTTTGCAGGGTGGGTAGCCAGCGAGGCAATAAGGGCTGGGAGAGTAGATCTAATACCCTGTCGCTTTTCCAGAATACCCAGACTGATAGCCTCGGGCACCATCAAGATCGACGTTGCCTTTGTCCAAATCACTCCCCCTGACGAGGCTGGGTACTCCAGCCTTGGGGTAGCCGTTGACGTCGCCAGAGAGGCCATGGGCAAGGCATCGCTTGTAGTGGGGGAAGTCAATGACTCGGTTCCTAGGACCCTCGGAGACACATTCGTGCACATAAGTGAATTTCATTACCTGGTAAGGTCAGCTGAAAACCCCATTTATTTTCCCCGTCCATCAGTAGACAAGGTTCACGACAAGCTCGCCGGCCACGTGGCCTCCCTCATTCCTGACGGCAGCTGCCTTTCCTTCTCCATTGGCCCCCTTTTCGAGGCCTTGGCAAGGCATCTGACTTTGAGGCGAAACCTGGGCATCCATTGCCCCATATTCACTGACGCCCTTATGGACCTAGTAAAAAGCGGTTCGGTGACAAACCGCTTAAAGGGGAATTTCAGGGGCAAATGTGTAACTGCCTACGCCCTGGGGACTCCAGAGCTGATGAATTGGTTACATAACAATCCCCTGATAGAATTCCAGCCCATTGACGTGGTGGCGGACCCTAAGATTATAGGAGCGAACAATAGATTCGTGGTAGTACTGCCTGCGCGGAAGGTTGATTTGACAGGCGGAGTTGCTCTTCCAAGTGGAAAAGGCAATGTAGCGGCAGGCCCTGGCGAAGCCCAAGAGTTTTTCGCTGGAGCGGCTCTGTCAAGCAATGGAAGAACCATATTTGCGCTGCCCAGCCGCAACTTGAGGGGTGAACCCAACATCTTGCTTTCCGTCCAGAACTATCCCAACCAATTCTCCAATCGCGAATCTCTTGACCTAGTGGTGACTGAGTACGGCGTGGCATCACTCATCGGTAAGACAATCCGAGAACGAGCCCTGGCCCTTATTGACATAGCTCATCCTGATGATAGGGAGCAGCTCGTACAGCAGGCCAAAGAAAGTCATATCTTGTACCCGGAACAGGTATATATCGCGGAGTCAGGACACCTCTATCCTGAGGATCTGGTATGCACCCACGTTTTCAAGGGTGACCTTTTTGTCCGCTTCAGGCCAATAAAGCCCTCGGATGTAGAAGAGATGCGAAGGCTTTTCTACAGGTTTTCCGACGAGGCGGTTTACTATAGATACTTTAGCCCAATAAAGACCATGCCCTTTATCAAGATGCAAGAATACGTGAATATTGACTACAAAAATACTATGTCGATAGTCGGGCTGATAGGCGAGCTGGGCGAGGAAAAGATTATTGCTGAAGGGAGGTACGTCCGAGTTCCTGACACCGATTATGCTGATTTGGCGTTCGTGGTTGACGAGGCTTATCAATCAAGGGGTATTGCCACCTTTTTATTCCAGTACCTTTGTCGTATTGCTCGCGAAAGGGGAATCAAGGCGCTGCGGGCCGATGTGCTTGCCACCAACAAATCCATGATGAAGGTCCTTGAAAAATCTCCCTACCCCTTTAAGGCAGTCATGAAGGAAGGGGTCTATGAAATAACCATACCTTTGACTGCTACAAGCTAATTTCACTGATTCACCAATTACCCTAGCCCCTCGATTAATCTCCTTCCCGTTTATTGCCGTTAATAAAATAATCCGGGAAACATTCTTTGGGCCATTCACAATAGGAAGGCAACACGGAAATCCATGGGCCAACGCTCGTCCCAGACCAAGGAAAACTCGGGCCCAGATGGAAGAGGGAGGGAATACAAACTGATTATAACCTTCTTAATGGAAGAGCTTTTGCAAACTACCTTTGTGATGAGACGTTTTGTTTGCATACTTACAGCAGTTGCGTGTGTTGCCCTGTTTTCACCAATGAATATGGCTGAGGCAGGCATATCACGGGCTGTTATGACCGATTTTAGGGTGGGGAGACATAAGGGTTTCTTACGTCTTGTATTCCAGTTCAGTGAAGCGATACCTTTTAGCGGCCCTACTGTTATCGGAGTAGGGCAACTTTCCCTTTCTTTTGAACAGGCGAAAAGTGCTTGCCCGTTAAGGCATTTGAGATCCCGGTTCAATGAGATAAAGGAGATCCTATGTTTCAGGAATGAGTCAGGCTTTGAAATAGAAGTAGAATTTTCCCATCCATATTTTCATTTCAAGAGCTATGTCTTAAATCGCCCTTTCAGGGTGATTGTTGATGTCTATAAAACCAACTTTCCCACCAAGGGCTTCATTGATTCACTGGCAGATGGGGTAAGGGCCATGATTAAAGAAGGAAGCTATAATAAGGCTCTTTTGGCCCTTGAACCCTTCATTTCAGATCCTTTGGCATATCCTACGCTTTTCTCAGATTATCTGGTGCTTTTGTGCTGGACAGGTAAGGAAGATAGGGCACTGGAACTTTTTGAGAGCCTGCCGCAGGCCTTTCCAAAGAGACCTTATTTATTAAAAAACATGGCTCAGGCCTATTATGATAAGAAGGCCTTTTCAAAGGCAGAGATTCTATATCAGAAGGCATTGAACCTTGGGCTTTGTGATGAGGAGACCTGTAGGGGTCTCGTGTCCAGCCTCACCAAAATGGGAAAAACTGATCAGGCATTGAGAGCTATGAACCTATGCGCCAGGATGCTACCGGACTCTCTACCTTTAAGATTGTGGAATGCCAAGTTTTTGTTGAAGTCCGGCCGCTATTCCGAAGCCATGCAAATATATAGAGATCCTGTTTTGGGGAAGAAAGAAAGTGCGGAACACATATATAAGGAAATGGACGATGCGATAGCTGGCCTTCCTCCAGATGCCCTTAATAATATGCTTAAAAAGCTCAAAAAAGCCTCATATAAAGGTAGTCCCAAAGAAGTTGCTGATTATGTCCTTGCCCTGACCCTGGCCAAGAAATATGAGCTAGCCGTGAAGGTGCTGGAATCAAGAGCTATCTCGAGCGGTCAACTGCCTGTTCACTTTCTTTATTGGATTGCCTGGGCATATTTCAGGACGGGGAATCCTCATAAGGCTAAAGAGTATTTCAATACAATTCTTTCAAGAAACCCAAGACATATTAAAGCAAGGATAGGATTGACTTATTGCATGTCCTTGCAGGGTCTCAATGATAAGGCTTTGAAGGAGCTGGCCAAATTATCTGTCTTAGAGCCTGGTAATCTGGACATACGATTTGCCAAGGCATATGCGTACGAAAAAAAGGGGAGCTTTTTGGAGGCTGTTAAGGAATATGATGATATATTGGAGAGGTCGCCTGGAAACCAAACTGCAATCAAGCTCAGGCTGAGAGCGCTCTCTGATATGGGCGCAAGTTCATATGCATTAGAGGAGGCCCTCCAGAACTTTTCCTCAGATGATCCCGTTTGTTCGGATCTGCTTATGGATATGGCGGTTGACAGATTAAGGTGGGGTGAGTCGGGGGAGGCACTAAGGCTTTTAGAGCCACTGACCAAAGATAGAAATATCAGAAGGGCACGCTTTGATCATATTGTGGCGCTTGTGGAAAGCGGCTTTATTAATAGAGCGGTGACAGAGTATGAACAACTTGTACGTTCCGGGATATCCCCTCCTGCCTATGTGTTGGACGCAGTGGCTCGCGCCTATTTGCACATCCATCAGCCCAAAAGGGCTTTAGACCTTTATAAGTCGGCACTGAGACAAAGCCCGGATTCTTTTGATGCCCTTATGGGGGAATTTTATGCACTGCAAGAGATAAGGAAATGGCGCGAGGCGCAAAGTATTTTGGATAGCATGGACAAGGCCGAGCCCCCAGTTTTCAAAAAAGGAAAAAAACTTTTGCCAAACTGGCGCAAGCTGGATATCGCCTTAGAGCGGGGCTGGTTATTGGCTAGAGAAGACAGGCTCGCAGAGGCAGAAGAATTCTTTCAAGGTCTTTACAAAGAGGCGCCCGCAAACATTGAGATTAGAA
>QMLZ01000217.1 GCA_003646995.1 Deltaproteobacteria bacterium
ATGAGACACAACGTTCAGGGAGGATAACGAAACGAGGCAGCAAATTGGGTCGGACGACTTTGGTGCAATGCTGCTTAATAGCGAAGCGGTACAGTTCCTACCTGAACACCTATTATGAGCGTATTAAGGCGAGGCCTGGTGGAGGCAAAGCGATAATAGCGCTGGCGAGGAAGTTTCTGAGTATCACATACAAGACGCTGAAAAACGACTGGGTGTGGGCCGACTTTCCTAATGGTGTTTTTGCCAAATGATGGTTAACTGTGCCTCACGCTGCCGCGCTTTGCTTGGCCTCGTGTCTCGTTCGAGCAATCCCTGCCTGGCCGGCAGGCAGGAAAGATTGCTTCTCTCTCGACAGGCTTAAGTAGGGTTTTTTATCAGGTGTCAGTTCGCAGTAAGTTGTTTGAAAACTTCTGGCTCAAATCAAATTAAGACTTTTGGAGTAGACAATCATCATAGGAGATCAGTGAGATTAAAGCAGACATGACAATTATAGGTGGAAATGTTGTTCATCAAAGAGAATGGAGAGAGACAATTTAATAGACAAGGAGTCATTCACCCAAATGACATTACTGGAAACCAAAGGATTAACGAAAGCATTTGGGGCATTGGTTGCTGTTAGTGAGGTCGACTTGACTGTTGAGAAGGGAGTAATTCATTCCATCATTGGGCCTAATGGTGCGGGAAAGACGACTCTTTTTAATCTCTTGAGTGGCGTCTACCCGCCAACCTCCGGGGCCATTAGATTTCAAGGAAGGGATATCACTTCCCTTAAGCTCTTTAAGAGATCTCGTATTGGTATTGGACGTTCCTTCCAGATCACAAGTATATTTCCTGAATTGACTGTTCGAGAAAATGTTTGGCTAGCAGTGCAGTCAAGAGGAAAGAAAAACTTCAGTATGTTACGAAAAGCCACAGATATGAAGAAGGTTGAGGAGAAGACAGCAGCTATCTTAGAAGAGATGCAATTGAAAGAATTCGAGGGCTACAAAGCAGGAACCATCCCATACGGAAGCCAGAGATCTCTTGATATGGCAATTGCGCTGGCCACAGAACCGATATTACTCCTCCTTGATGAACCGACCAGCGGTATGACACCAGAAGATACTCATAAGATGATTGCCCTTATAAAGAAGGTATCAGAAAGGTATACCATTATCCTCATTGAGCACCACATGAACGTTGTTATGTCAATTTCCGATAGAATAACCGTACTTCATCAAGGCCGGATAATTGCAGAGGGTAACCCCGAGTTCATTAAAGAGAATGAAGAGGTCAGACGGGCATACTTGGGAGGATTAAAGAGATGATAGATAAAATGGATGAAATTCTTGAGTTAGAAAATATCCATACCTTTTATGGCAAAAGCCATATTATTCAGGGTATCTCTCTGATTGTGAAGAAGAAAGAATGTGTTTCCTATTTGGGTCGAAATGGGGCTGGCAAAACGACAACGCTAAGAAGCATCATGGGTTTGAATCCACCCCGAGAGGGCAAGATATTGTTAAATGGCCGAGAGATTCATGGGAAAAAGCCTTTTGATATTTCCCGCGAGGGGGTGGGTTATGTCCCCGAGGACAGACGGATCTTTGGAACTCTAAGTGTGTTAGAAAATCTCAATATTGCTATTCAAAAAGGAGTTGGAAGAGACAAATGGAATCTCCACACGGTCTTTGATGTCTTTCCGATACTCGCGACACGGAAAAATCAGCGTGGCACTGAACTGAGTGGCGGCGAGCAGCAGATGTTAGCAATTGCGCGTGCTTTGATGGGAAATCCCGAAATCTTGTTGTTAGACGAACCTACTCAAGGGTTAGCGCCACTAATTGTTGAGGTCGTGCTTGAGATCATTCAACGAATTAAAAAGGAAGGTATCAGTATCTTCTTGGTGGAACAGAATGTGGAGGTCACTTATCAAGTCACAGATCGGTATTACATCCTACAACAAGGGCTAATGGTGTATGAAGGAAGCAAGGATGCATTCAGGAGCAATCCAGAGATAAAGGAGAGATACCTTGGGGTTTAGATTAAAGGGAGAAAGGAGGGGAGAAAAACAAAAGAATTAAAATAAAAAAAGGGGCGCGGGATACAACTCTTTACTTTGAAAGGAGGGAAAAATGACAAAGAAAATTGACCGTCGGGAGTTTTTAAAATCATCTACAGTAGGGGGATTGGGCTTAATAGCAGGTGCAAAAGGCGTGGGCTTTATAGCCCCCCGTTTTGCTAAAGCTGAAGAGCCGGTAAAGATTCTTCTCGGCACGAGTTTTAGCGGCGCCTATGCAGAATGCGGCCTGTATACTTCTCGGGGGATCCACACTGCTGTTAGGCTGTTTGGTGGTCAAGTTTTGGGAAGGCCAATACAAATCATTGAGCGCGATACTCCCAACCCTGCTGAAGGCGTCCGCAAAGCCCGGGAGGCTGTGGAGAAACTGGGAGTCAAATTCCTCATTATATCCCCCAGCAGTTCAACGGTATTGGCAGTCTCAGAATACGCTGCCAAAAAAGGAGTCATTTTGCTGGCCCATGCTGGAAGCGACAAGATCACGGGATCCGCTTGTAATAAATTTACGTTTAGATGGCAGGTTCCTACTTGGGGGGCGGTTCGGGAAGTGGTCCCCAGGATCATCGAAGAGTATAAGGCAAATACCTTTTACACGATCACACCAAAATACGTCTTCGGAGAAGATCTTCTTCGGAACACCAAGGAAGTCTTGGAGCAACGTGGAAAGAAACTTCTCGGTAACTCTTATCACCCCTTAGGAAACGCTGAATACAGCTCCCACCTCGCAAAAGCGATGGCAACAAAGGCAGACTGCGTTTTGTTCCTCAATTTTGGTGGCGACACCGTTAATGCCCTGAAGCAGGCAGTGAATTTCGGCCTGAAAAAGGTATCAAGGATTGCGTGCGTCTGGGGGTCGGGGATTACGCAGATGAAGGCCATTGGTGCAAAAGCAATGGAAGATGTCATCTGGGGACTTCAATATTTCTATAAAATTGACACACCTAAGAACAAGGAGTTCGTAAAGGCCTTCAAAGAGGAATATGGGGAGGTGCCTCCTTACATTGCGGCCTCGGCCTATGCTGGAATGATCACCATGCTGGAATGTATTGAAAGGGCAGGGACTACAGACCCAAAAAAAGTGATAGGAGCGTGGGAAGACTACGAATACGACGGGATTACTGGGAGAGAGAAATGGAGGGCCTGCGATCATCAGTTGATTAAGAACTACTTCTCGGTAAAATGTAAAGGACCAAAAGCAATGAAAAGCCCAGAAGATTTTGGAGATATCATTGGTTACTCAAAAAATTTTCTGCCCTGCGAAGAGACAGGGTGCAAGATGTCTTAGGTAGTTTGGAATGAAGGAAGGATGGGGGGCCCTGAAAAGGGGCCCCTAATCTACGGAGGTTCATGAAATTATGTTGAATCTGATTATCGCCCAAGTTTTTAATGGGTTGGTTCTGGGTATGATTTATGTTCTCCTGGCAATGGGGCTTTCTATTGTCTGGGGGATGATGGATATTATCAATTTCTCCCACGGCCTATTTTTCGCTCTGGGAGCCTATCTTGCTTATACCCTCGTTACGGTAACAGGCAATTTCTGGCTTTGTCTCATTGTTGTTCCTCTGGCAACGGGGTTAATAGGAATGCTTCTTGAGTTTACCTTGTTGCGCCGACTTTACGGTCTCAATATACTCTATCAAATACTCATGACCTATGGAATTGCTTTAGCAGGCCGGGAAATTATCATTCTGATCTACAATCCAATAGGAAAATCATTTTATCCCCCTGATATCTTATCTGGAGTGATACCAATAAGTGGTATTTTCTTTCCCAAGTACAGGATTTTTGTGTTTTTTGTTGCCATACTGCTAACCCTGAGTATGTGGCTATTCATAGAGAAAACCAAATATGGCTCCATCATTAGGGCGGGTACTGAAGATGCTGAAATGGTAAGTAGCTTAGGCATTAATATTTCCAAGGTTTTCCTTCTGATCTTTGGCTTGTCCATGGCCATTGCCGGATTTAGCGGTGTGCTTGCTGCCCCCATCCGAGGGATTGAGCCCTACATGGGTTGGCTTATCCTTGGGATCTGTTTTGCTGTGGTGGTCATTGGTGGAATGGGTAGTTTCATTGGGGCTATTCTTGGTGGATTAATTGTGGGACTGAGTCAGAGTCTGGTTACATTAATCATGCCCAGTGCATCAATCGTAGTAATTTTTTTAGTTATGGCCATTATCCTCCTTATTAGACCAAGAGGGCTGATGGGCATTAGGGATTAATCATCAATGGAAAAGCTGCGGCATTTAGCGGCAAGCCTGCCGCATAAATAGATGGACTGGACGATGGGATTAGGGATAAAGGCCATTTTTGCCAACGAGGAGGGAAGATGTTAGCTATATCTTTGGTAAAAGGTTTCTCCAGGTTCTTTCAAGAATATGGATCGACGCTGATATTGGCCTTAATTTTCGCCGTTCTTCCATTTACTCTCCCATATCCAGCTCTGGCAACTGAAATCATGATTTATGCCTTGGCGGCAGTTGCTTTTGATCTGTGCCTGGGGTATACGGGATTGATGATGTTTTGCCAGGCCTCGTTCTTTGGCACAGGAGTTTACACTACTGCCCTGACACTTATTCATTTCTCGCCAAATATCTTTATTGCCATATTCCTCGGAATTTTGGCCTCAACCATTCTGGCAGTGATTTTTGGATTCATGGCCACACGTCGAACTGGTAGCTATATGGTTCTCTTAACTCTCGCCTTCAATGAGCTGATCTATTTTATCGCATATCAGTGGCAAAGTGTAACAGGAGGAGATGATGGATTGACAGGCGTGCCAAGACCAAACCTGGAGATTCCTGGATTACTTTCAATCGATCTACAACCATCACTTCATTACTATTACTTTGCCTTCTTCATTTTCCTCATATCTTTCATTATTATAAAGCGCATTACCATTTCTCCCTTTGGCAAAGTTATTCAAGGGATCCGTGAGAATGAGATCAGAGCACAGTCCATCGGTTATAACACGCGCCTTTTTAAACTGATTGTTTTTGCCATTGGGGGAATGTTTATGGGACTTGCGGGCAGCCTGTATGCTATGTTTGTCACCTTTGCACATATCCACAATGTGGCCTTTGATACTTCGGGGAACATTGTTTTGATGGAACTGATTGGTGGAATGGGAAGTCTTTTCGGGCCAATCATCGGGGCTTTTGTCATTGTCGTTGCCTCTGATGTTGCCAGTGCCTATTGGGAACGATGGCCCCTTATATTAGGTATTATCTGCATCGTATTTGTCCTATTTGCTCGGGGGGGGATTTGGGGTATGTTGCGAATCTTAACCGAACGGATTCGAAGAATTAGTCCATTTGTAAGCCTCTAGGCTACCTATCTTCCCATGGGCGGTGTG
>QMLZ01000218.1 GCA_003646995.1 Deltaproteobacteria bacterium
GTAGTCATAGCTCAGCCATGCAATGAGGTCCGGTCGCAAATAATGCTCCAAGGAAACGTAGGTGTCACGAGCTTCTGAGCCCATCTCGTGGCCCATGATCCTCTTGTAATAGGTATACCCGCTTTTGTATACGTGATGATTATACCAAAAGTTGGGATACCCGTTTATTACGTTGTCGGCATGTTCGATCACCAGGTTGGTTCGGCCTGTTAAGAAAATATCCCCAAGCCTCATCCCTAGTACAAACCCATTTCTGCTGGGCAGAGATGCTGCCTCGTCCTCGCCGTAAAGCTGACCCCAGATGTCCAATGTCTTCAGGACCCTGACGAAATTGTCTAGGTTATTAATGTGCAGTGTTGCATCAACACCTGCTATCTGGTCAGTGTCAAGGGACCCGCTGATGTTTTGGCCGCTCAGGAGCTTTAACCAGTCAGTAAAGCTGAGCTCACTTACTCCTTTTGGAGCGTTGTCCCCCTCGCCACCAAGGATAATGGTTCTCGAAGCTCCCAATTCCAAGAATGGAAAAGGCTTAATATCTACCCTGAAGCCCATGAGTTCTGGTTTGGGGATATACCTGTTCCCCTCCAGCTTGGTGTAAAACCCCTGGAACTTAAACAGCCCCAGGTACTTGAAGATCCACGGGAGAACAACCGGACGGGGATTTGAAATCTTGATAAGGTCAAAGGGCCTTACGTTATCCGTCAATATGAGGGCGCCGTGCCGCCCAGGACCCCACCACAGAGAGTCTCTCCCCACTTCAAGCTCGATATTCCACAGTTCCAGCTTTCCGTAACCTTCCAGTAGACTGACCTTGTAGTCCTCTGAAGGGAATTCCCCTTTTGAGTAACGAAACTCGGGATTAAAATAAAAGGCGAGGTGTCTAAACAAGGCGGCGTGCGCAGAAAAACCCGCCTTGAAGCTTGACCCATCGCAGAATTCCCTGCCCTTGTCGTATTCAAATGCGAAGTCCTCGGTGGAATGATAATAGGTGGCGTAGAGATCCTCGAAAGGTTTTAAGTAAAAAGAGACCTTTGTGGTCCCTTCTATCTCTTGTATTTCGGCATTAAATTCCTTTCTCAGCCTTTGTACAAGTTCATGGGCGATTCTTGTTGCAGAGGCGCCAAGATGGTCTTTCTGCTTTTCAAGCGCGGACCGGGCCTCTATTGTAAGCCTGGCCATCTCCAGCCTGGTAAAGGGCTTTGCGGAGAAGATTGCACTTTGAACCAGTCCCAGAGAAACGAGCTTGTCTAATGCGTCATAGCTCCAATTGCCAAGAGGAACGTTTACCGACACGTCGGCGCTGCAAATTTCAGTTACCAGAAACAAAATGCACAAACAGAGAACATAAGCCGACCGCTTTGGCCTCATAAGAGCCTCCACACAGCACTTCCCTTACTTGTAAGAAGCCTTGGGGTTTCATGTTCTTAGCTTCAACGCTTGCTCCACTACTTGCACCGCCCCGTTGGAAGCGCGCAAACTATACGATAAGGTTTTCTTTATGTCAATGAGAGGAAAGGAGAAAACTTGAGTATTTTACTATGCTTCCCGGTCATCAAGCCGCGAATAAGGTTGACTTGGGCGTTGAATTTTTGCTAAGTTTAACCCGCTTCAATCATGGGGTGGCAGAGTTAAACATATCTAAGTCTAACCGAGCGAGATTGCCTATGTGCTTTTACAAACAGTGCATAGGTATTTCTTCGCCCATAAGTCGGCTGGGGCTTCTTGATTAATCGGAACTATCCTGGGTGTGAACTAATAGATGATTTAACTACTTTCTAGCCTTTGGGGAAATAGTCCTGGTGAAGGACGGGGAACCAGAAAAATTTCTGGTGCCTGTGACTTAACCTTAAAATACTTGTAATTCTGAGTAAAAAGAGGAAAAAGTCTGTATTTTAAGTTGGTTACAGCAAATACTGGTCTGTAACCAAAGAAGCGGAGCAGTGCAATGTTAAGAATACGAGGTGAGGCGGACTTCATCAGGGTACCTTCGGGAGTTGGGCGCTTTCACGGGGTTCTCAGGCACAAATCTAGTATAATAGTAATGATGATCTTTATATGCTGGATTTTGGTGGCCTATACCAACCTGATTCTAACCCCCGTATGGGCGCAGCCAGAACGAATTGAACTGGGAAATGACTTGAGCGATCCATCTGCGATTTCGAAGCTATCTGTGGAGCAAAAGATTCAGCTCCTGAGGAGTCTCACACCCCAGCAAAAACGAAGCCTTTTGAACCGCATGCCAGACAGTGAAAAGAAGAAGTTTTTCGCTGGCTTAACAGAAACAGAAAAGGTTCGACTTTTCTCAGAATTAGATGAGACTACCAAAGAAAGTATATTTCCGATTCTGGGGGCTGGGGACCAGGAGATAATTTTTAGGTCCCTTAGCGACGAGGCAAGGAAAAGGATTTTTTTGAGCTTGACTGCTGAGCAACAGTCAATGCTCCTAAATAAATTCCCTTCTTTATCGCTTCTCCTGGAAACCGAGAAGAAGAAAGAGGTTAGGGTACCAAAACCCCGGGCAGCACAAGCTCGCTCGGGCCTCACTCCCATAGAGAAAATCCTTTCAGGGAAATTTCCCACGGAAATATCCCGCGAACTCCGTCTGTTTGGTTATAGCTTCTTTGATACTCAGGTATCCACCTTTGCACCGGTGACCAATGTGCCTGTAGGTGATACCTACGTGATCGGTCCCGGTGATAGTTTCACCATCCATCTCTGGGGAAAAGTGGAAAAGTCATATGATGTTACTGTGAACAGGGATGGTGCCATCTTTGTTCCTCGTGTTGGTTCGTTGACTGTTGGCGGTTTGAGTTTTGCTGAACTCAAACGGCTGCTGTACCGAAAGTTCAAGGAATTCTATCCAGAATTTGACATGAGTATAACCATGGCGCGGCTGCGTTCAATTCAGGTTTACATAGTAGGTGAGGCCAACCATCCCGGTACCTATTCGGTCAGTTCCCTGTCTACGGTAATCCCAGCCCTTTATGCCGCAGGTGGGCCGAGCAAGAGAGGCAGCCTTCGGCATATCAAGGTATATAGAAACGGAAAGCTTCTCACCACCATCGATCTTTATGATTTTTTCCTCTCGGGTCTCAAAAAGGGTGACGTGCGCCTATTTAATGAAGACACGATATTCATCCCCGTTATTGGTGCTGTTGTTGGGGTGGCGGGCAATGTAAGGCGGCCAGCCATTTACGAATTAAAAGGGGGGGAAAGCATTCGGGATGTTTTGAACCTTGCAGGGGGACTTCTGCCTACGGGTTACCTGCAAAACGTAGTTGTTGAAAGAGTACAAAGGCACCAGAGGCGAATCATCAAGAGCTTCAACCTTGACCCGGCTTTTAAGGGCACAGACAAGAACTTATTGATGCCGGTCAAGGATGGTGATGTGATCAAGGTTTATCCCATATTTAAGGGGTTGCGCAAGGTTGTTTATCTAGAAGGGCACGTCAAGTACCCGCGCGAGTATGAATACCATTCTGGCATGAGGCTTAGAGACATTATTCATTCTTACGATGACCTTTTGCCTGAGCCTTATCTTCCGAGGGCCGAAATCATCAGGCTAGTGCCCCCGGATCTGCATCCAGAAATAATACAATTTGACCTGGGGGCATTGCTACGAGGGGAGGAGTCCCAAAACCTGGCTCTAGAAGAACTCGACCGCATTAGGATATATGGCCTTTCAGAAAAAGAAGATTTACCCCATGTTACTATATATGGTCAGGTGCGGAAACCCGGTAAGTACAGGTTGTTAGAGGGAATGACAGTGCGCGATCTGATCTTTGAAGCGGGCAATTTTACATCCAAAGCTTATCTGGACCTTGCTTCCCTATCCAGGATAAGACCTGGAAAGACAGAATCAGACACTGTCAAAATAAATTTTTCACCCCGCAAGGCTGTAGAGGGACTCCCCTCCCACAACCTCAAACTCATGCCCGATGATGTGGTTTTCATCCGTGAAATCCCTGAGTATACCCAGGCACTCGGCCGCACAGTAACTCTTGAAGGAGAGTTTGTATTTCCAGGTACGTACAGCTTCTCAAAAGGTGAGCGCCTGGCCTCTGTCATTCAAAGGGCAGGAGGCCTGACTGCAGAAGCATATCCTAAGGGAGCAGTCTATCAGCGGGAGTCAGTGAAGAAAGTTCAGCTCAAGCAGGTAAAAGAGTATATCCAGAAACTGGAAGCAGATATTTTTTCCCTTAGTAGCCAAGCTATGGAAACGGCAATTGGTAAAGAAGAGGCTGCGATTTTGCAGCAAACCCTGGCTACGAAGAAACAATTACTCGCTCGCTTAAAGGCCGCCAAGCCCACCGGGCGAATGGTAATAGATCTGGAGGAAGTGTTGGAACAGCCAGCTTCAAGATATAACTTTGAGCTAAGACCAGGTGACCACTTAATTATTCCCAAGAGGCCCGATTACGTGAATGTTTTGGGAGAAGTCTATAATGCGACAGCGCTACTTGCTGAAGAGGACAAGACAGTAGGATATTACCTCAACAAGGTTGGAGGTATCACGGATGATGCTGACGAGGATCACATGTACCTTGTGAAGGCCAATGGTTCAGTATTAAGCAAGAGCCAGGAAAGTTTTATGAGCATGGCTACTTGGGACAGCGATAATCACCGATGGGTTATGGGCGGCTTTGAAGCCCTTGAAATGGAGCCTGGTGATACTCTTATAGTTCCCAGGAAAGTGGAGAAGTATCCCTGGTTGAGAGTGACCAAGGATATTACTCAGATCCTATATGAAATAGCAGTGGCGGCTGGGGTCTTAGTTGCTGCATTCTAAAGGCAAAATAGGTCATGAATAACGCCAACGTTCCAATGCCCTACAATGAATATCCAGAAGAGGAAATAAACCTCCTCGACCTTGTGCTGGTGCTTCTCAAGCGCAAGAAGCTGATCATCGGCATTGTGCTGGTGGCCATAGCCATCTCTGTCACATACAGCCTCCTTGCGCCACTCAAATTTACAGCCACCGCCCGCATATTGCCCCCTGAAGAGTCCGGCTCATCTCTTTCAGGTCTGGTTGGTAGCTCGGCCGGGCCATTGGGCGGACTGGCTGCAGGCATTTTGGGGCAAAAGACAGGGCCTGAGTTATACAAGGGCATTCTTGAAAGCAGGACAGTAGCCGACAGGTTGATAAAAAAGTTTAACTTAAAGGACCTCTATGAGGCAAAGTATATAGAGGATGTTTATAAGAAACTTTCCAACCGCACAAAAATCGACATTTCCAGGAAAAGCGGGATAATAAGCATATCAGTTGAGGACGAAGACCCAAAGCGGGCTGCAGAAATGGCCAATGCCTATGTGGATGCCCTGGATCAGATAAACCGTAAGGTCCATATCAGTTCAGGTCACCGTAAACGGGTCTTTCTGGA
>QMLZ01000219.1 GCA_003646995.1 Deltaproteobacteria bacterium
AGGCGTAGTCGCTGAGGGGCCCCTAACGGGGTAGCAGAGCGCCCACGACGCAACAACCGGCGGGGCAGCGCCAGGTACGACCGCAGTTGGAGGAGGTCCACGAGTTGCCCGAAGCCATGGCGCCCCATGACTTCCACGATCTCGCGGTACCGCCGGAGATGACGGACGCTACGGGCGGGCGAGCGGGCCATTGTCCGACACCTCGCTGCAGCCACCCACGGCACACCGGGCCAGGGGAAGGGCATCACGGTTGGTGAGGTGGGAAACGAAGTGGGCTACGCGCTCAGCCATCCCCCTCCTCCTGCAGCAGTGCCCGAACGCGCGGCAGTGCTTCCCGTGCCGCCTGCTCTCCGACGGCAACGATCTCCGCAGCATGGGAGAAGCCGGTCAGCGCCGTCACGCCGGGCGGGATGGGAGGGCAGATGACGACATCGGGGGGGGCCTGGGCGAGCCGGTGGCGCTGGATCTCTTCCATCATCACGACCAGCGTGCGGTACAGCACCTCGAGGGTCCCCACCAGCCCGTTGGGGATGTAGCGACTGCGGCGCAATGCCTCGACCACAAAGGAGGTTGTGCCGCCGTCCGACGTGACGTCCACGGCGACGACCAGGTCGGCCCCCATCCGCCGCACCACATCGGCGGGGAGGTTGTTCAACACGCCACCGTCCACCAGCGTCCGCCCCTCCCACTCCACCGGGGCCAGGATGCCGGGCAATGCAATGGTGGCCCGCACGGCATCCACCACCCGGCCCTCGCGCAGGACCACCTCCTGGCCGCCGTCCAGGTCCACGGCGACCAGTGCCAGCGGCATGCGCAGGTCGTCGAAAGTGCGCTCGCCCAGGTGCCCCCTCAGGTATTCGCTCACCTTCTGGCCTTCGAAGAGTCCGCGACGAGGTAGCGGAGGCTCGGCCAGGGTCAGGAGCTGGCGCACGCTGCCCATATGCACGGCCTCCTGTTCCAGGAAGTCGGGTCTCAGCCCGGCGGCGTACGCCGCAGCGATGAGACCGCCCATACTGGTGCCGGCCAGGCAGTCGATCGGTATACCCTCCTGTTCCAGGACCTTCAGCACGCCGATGTGGGCCAAGCCACGGGCGCCGCCGCCGCTGAGGGCCAGCCCGACCCTGCGGCTCGATGTTCTCTTTACTTCACCCATCCTCTCCCTCCGGAACACTTTCGTCGCCCGCAGCCATCACGCGCTTCCTGCCCGCACGCCAGGCCCGGACGGCTTTCAGAAGATCATCCTCCTTGAAGTCGGGCCAGTAGACAGGCGTGCTCCAGAAAAAGGCATCTACCGCCTGCCAGAGCAGGAAGTTGCTCATCCGCTGCTCGCCGCCGGTGCGAATTACCAGGTCGGGGTCCGGCATTCCCGCAGTGTACAGGAAACGCTCGAAAACTGCTTCGTCTATCTCGCCTGGGTTCACCTTCCCGCGTTGCACGGCGCCGATCAGAGTCCGAGCAGCATCCGTGATCTCTGTCCGTCCCCCGTAGTTGATCGCCAGGTTGAGGAGGAGACGATCCCCCTGCCGTGTCTCGCGCATCGCCTGCTCCAGCGCGTCCCACACTCCAGCAGGTAAGCCCTCGCGCCGGCCGATGACGTTCAACCGCACGCCGTTTCGGCGCAACTCGGGCACCTCCCGCTCGGCATACTCGTGGCAGAGCCGCATCAGGAAGTCCACCTCGTTGCGCGGGCGGTTCCAGTTCTCGGTGGAGAAGGTATACAGGGTGAGCACGCGAACACCCAGTTGACCGCACTCTTCGACTATGTGGCGCACGGTCTGTATGCCGGCCCGGTGGCCGACGGTGCGGGGCAGCCCCCGTGCCTGTGCCCAACGCCCGTTACCGTCCATGATGATGGCCACGTGATAGGGAACATCGAAATCACTTTCAGTCATAGTGTACCTTTCTCTTACCCTCTAGGTAGATGGTATACCACCACCAACACGATGGCCCCCAGCATCCATCCTGTGGCGATAGAGCCGAGTGCGACATCCCGAGCCACGACCAGCAGGACAATGCCCCGCAGGATCAGCAACGCCGCCGCGGCCAGGAGCAGCCAGAGACCCCCTCTGGCCTTTTCTGGCAACGTCTCGACCGCATTCCGCAGCCAGGCCCAATTCGTCTCATTTGCCAGCCAGGCCAGAAGGCCCACGACCAGAGCCGCAATGCCCCACAACAGTGGTGAATCCATCTGTTCCCCTTGCCTTCTTATCAAACGAACATCGGCTCCCGGAACGTCGCCCGTCCATTATTACCCGACACGCTTTTTCTGGGACGCAGATTAACGCAGAAAAACACGGGTTTTCTTGGGTTTTCGGCGCGAAGCGACACGAATCCGGTCAAATCAGCGTCAATCTGCGGTGAATCCGCGTCATCTGCGTTCAGATGTCGGGTGGTGAATCGGCACAACACCCACGGCGGGAGGCCGCCTCCGGCAGCGACAGCGCGTCTGCGCCTCCCAGCCCGTCGCGGAAAGAGTCGGTCGTGATGGCAACGCGCATCGGCTACAACCCATCCCAGTCCGGTGTCTGCGGGGGCTCAAAGTCGGCGAAGGCCCCCAGGATGTCCACCTCATCCAGCGGGAAGTGACGGGCGATCACGGGCAGCATCCCGTTCATCAGTGCGGCCCGCTCCTCCCGGCCCAGCCCCTGCAGGGCTGCACCCAAATTCTCCTCCAGCAGCCGGCTCAGGAAGGCTGCCCGCTCCTCCACCGGCATCCGGGCCATCCATTCCCGCACCGCCTCCCCGGCCAGGTCGAGAATGTCCTGGGGGCTTAAGCGGCGGATGAACTGCCGCACCAGGTTGGTCTTCAGGCTCATCTCTCCATCGTCTCCTCTACTCCCTGTGGTCGCCGATGCCGGGGACTCTCACCCCCAGATAGCGCAGGGCCATCAGGGCCAGGTACGCGGCTGCTCCTTCATCCAGGTTCCCGATGCCAGGCACGTTATCCAGGAACAATTCCGCCACTCCACCGGTGGGATTACCGATGTAGACGAGGCTCAAGACGAGGACGAGGCCGGCCAGGACGCGGGCCCACAGGGGATGCTGTGCGGTTTGATTCCGTTCAGTCATCGAATCTCTCCTAGCGGGTATGTCATTGGGGTGATATCGCAGGACCGGGGGGAGAGCGTCCACCTGGTGCCCGGCACGAGGACGCCTCCCCTCTACCCTGTGACGATGTGCTCACTCCGTCTGCTTCTTCGTCCCTTTCCGGCCCGCCGATTTCTCGATCCGGGCGGCCAGTTCGTCAATCTTGCGGTTCAGTTCCTCGATGTCCTGGCGGGAGACGGGGGTCACGCGGTCGAGTTCCTGGCGTACCAGTTTGCGCAGTTCCTCCCGCTCCTCCTCGCCTCGCGCCACCAGCCGGTCAATGACGCCAGGGGCCTCTTCCGGCCTGACCTCTCCTTCTTCGACCAGTTTGTCCACGAACCGGGCCACCCTGTCACGGGTCAGCGTCAACACGCCCAGACCCAGTAGCAGGCTCTTCTCAATCCATTTCGTCATTTGCACACCTCCTCAATTCGATTTCAAGAAGCCAAACCTGACCCTTTTCAAGTATGTCTCGTGATCCGCCGCGCACCTCACCTCCTTCTACCCATGTTTCGCACATCTCATCCCCATACATGTCGGGCACTCACCGCCCCGGCGCCAAGGACAATCAAGGCCAGCAAAGAAAACACCTGCCGGAAACCGAGGAGGTCCGCCAGGCCTCCCGTCAGGGGCAAGGGCAACGTGGAGGCGAGGTTGCTCAGAAACAACTGGGTAGAGAGCACCCGCCCTCGCATCCCGTCCGGCGAGCGCTCCTGCACCACCGTACGGGCCGGGACAATGACCAGTGCGAAGCCGGCCCCCACCCCGGCAGAGATCAGCAGGAACAGTGGAACGTAGAGGCCACGCAATGCGTGCAAGGCCGGTAACAGAGCCAGCCCTCCGCCGATGGCCAGGAGGCCGACGCTGATCCAGGCTTTTTCCTTCAACACATGCCCGCGCTGCCCCACCAGCCATATACCCAGGCCGAAACCCAAGCCGCTGGGCACGGCCAGGTAGGCCACGTACTCGACCGGCACCCCCCAGGTGCGGGTTGCCAGGCCGGGTATGAGCGTAGTGAGCACGAGCGAGAGGGCGGAGACGAGCACCAGGCAGCCGATGGCTTGGCGCACAGAGGTATCACCGGCGACAAAGCGCCACCCGGCACGCAAGTCATCCCGCAGCGAGGCCCACGTTCGGAGCGACTGTTCTCTGCCCCCCTTTTCCAACCGGGCAGGCAGCCGGGCGCACATCCACGCGGCCAGCGTGAACAAAGGCATCGCCGCTACCCCTGCTGCCGATGCGCCGCCGAGCCGGAGCAATGGCGGGGCCAGAAGCATCATCCCCGCCCCCTGTGCCCCCAGCGTCGCGACTTGAAAGATGGAATTGGCCGCCAACAACCGCTCCTGCGGCACAGTGTGGGGAATGAGAGAACCCTCGGCTGAGGTAGTGAACTGGGCAATGGCCGAAAGAAAGAAGTTACTGGCGTAGACGGCAACCAACAGCGGCAGCGGGCTGCTGAGCCAATGCGCAGCGGCTGCGAAGCCGAGAGCCACGAGCATGCGCAACAGGTTGCTGACCACCAGGACGTGCCGCCGGTCGTGCCGGTCCACCACCACCCCGGCCAGCATCCCGAACAGGAAACCCGGAAGAGTAGAACAAAAGACCATCATCCCCATCTGAGCGCTGGAGTGAGTCTCCTCCTCCACCAGCGCCATCGAGGCAAAGTAGATGGCGTAGGTCGCCGCCAGCGCCACAAACTGGGCCGCGCTGAGACGGCGCAGCGGCTGGTTTTTAGCCAGGGAGAGAGTGTTTTCGTCAGACACGGCGGCTGGTTCAGTGCACACCCTCTGCCCTTTCACCATCGTTCTGTGGCCCCCGGCCGTTGCCGCTCAGATATTCCTGCTCCCAGATTGGGTCCATCAACTGTGCCAGGGCCTCGTCGTATTTGATGAGCCCATCGCGGTAGGTTGGATCCACCATCGCCTGCAGCGCTGCCTTGTCCTCCGGGTCCGGCTCAGTCGCCTCCAGGATACGCCGAAAGTCAGCGTGGTGATCGCGGATGATACAGGGCATCATCCAGTTCCTGGTTTCCTCCGGCCTGGTCGCTGCATAGCCGTATCTGTCCTGCCACTGGCGGATGGCCTTGAAGAACGGCTCCTCCAGGACGTCGTTTAGCGTCTTCCCTTGTTGGTAGACCTCGTTGATGTTGACCGGCGAGTAAGGAACAAAGACGCAGGGCATCACCTTTCCGTTCCAGTCAATGTAGAGGTAACCACCCTGGCGACCAGCCGAGATGCAGCCATCGGAGGCGGTGCCCAGGTTCCAGAAGTCGGGCAGGAAGTAC
>QMLZ01000220.1 GCA_003646995.1 Deltaproteobacteria bacterium
TCCTCGTATTCTTTGAGCTTCTTGGGATCTATCCGGTCGATCTGGTCGATATACTCATCCAGCCTCCGCGGGTCATAGGCTGCCTCTCGAAGCATTTCGGTGAGATTCACGTCATTAAGTGAAAGAACCTCGCCAATGACATCGAAAACGCGTCCTTCGAGGGCTTCGTTCATCTGGTCCAGTTTTTCAAGAAGACGATGTAGAATACGGCCTTCGATGATAGGTTGACCTTCTTCAGAGTCAGTGGCTACGAAGTTGAAGACATAAACATCCCTTTCTTGCCCAATCCGATGGATACGCCCCAACCGCTGCTCTAAACGGGTCGGGTTCCAAGGCATATCGTAATTGATCATGAGGTGGCAGAATTGCAGATTGATTCCTTCGCCTGCAGCCTCAGTAGCCACGCACACTTGAGCCTGCGTCCTGAATATCTCTTGGGCGCGCTTGCGTTCATGGGGGTTCATTCCCCCGTGGATTTCACAGGTGTTGTATCCCCACTTCTCAAGGTGTTCTCGGACATAAGTGAGAGTGTCACGGTGCTCGGTGAAAAGTAGCAGCTTTCCTCTGCCGTCTTTCAGTTCCAGAAACTGAGCTTCGCCAAGGCAGTTTTTTAAAGCCGCCAGTTTGGAATCATTGGCTTGTTCACGCACACGACGGGCCTGCTCGACAAGCTCTTTTAGAGCGACTATTTCGGCACGCAGTTGCTCCAGCTCCAGCGCGGCAGTATATTCATCAACAAGCTGATCGCGGGCCGCATCATCCAGATCGTCCTCTTCTTGCTCTGCGTCTACAAGGCGTCCCTGGATAGCTGTCAAGCGTCTTGCCCTTTGTGTCGGAGATAGCGACTCCAGTTCTTCGAGAAGGTCCTGCTGTTTTCTCAAACGACGCTTCAACGACTCATGTATTGCACACGTTGAACTGGCAAGACGTCTCTGAAGAACGGTGCGTGTTAGCGCTGCAGATGAACGACGCTGTCCCGTTCGGTGGGGGATGAATTCGTTGATATAGGCAGTAACAGCTTTGTATAGCGCGTATTCCTCGCTATTAAGGGAAAAAGTAACGGTGTGAGCGTGCCTGTCTGGGAAAAGTCGTCTGCCATTAAGATCTCTTAGATCCTCCTTCAAGCGACGTAACGCCCAAGGACAGTCCTTTCCTAAGTGAAAAACCTTTTTCCGGATCGCTGTTGCCTCAGTTCCGAGGCGGTGGGGCTCTGGGAACAAATCTGGATCAATCAATCTCAAAAAGTGTGCAAATTTGTCCTCGTCCCCATGGTGGGGTGTTGCAGTGAGGAGCAACACGTGGTCTGCCAGAGATGTCAATTGGTAAGCAAGGGTATATCTTTTTGTGGGAGCAACTTTAGGTTCTCTACCCCGACCTCCTGAAGTGGTCCTAGCCGAGCACTTGTGTGCTTCATCAATGATGACCAGATTCCACTTACCGCGCCAGACCCGCTCCCGCACGCCATCCTGCTTTGCATAGTCAATCGAGGCAATAACCTGATTACACCTCTGCCAGGGATCTGCAAGCTGTTGCTGATCCACTGCTGAAAAAATTATGTCAAAGGGTTCTCCGAACCACCGGAGCATCTCGTCCTGCCACTGAATGGTAAGAGGTGCGGGACACAGAATCAAAATACGCTCAAATTCATCGGGGGCCCGAAGTTTTAGTTCCTTGATTAGCAGGCCTGCCATAATGGTCTTCCCTGCACCGGGATCATCTGCCAAAAGAAAGCGTAAACGTGGTTGAGGGAGCATCTTTTGGTAGACGGCCTCAATCTGGTGAGGTAAAGTACGAATGCCAGAAAGACTTACGGCGAATTGCTGGTCATGTGTATAAGCCAATCTTATCCGGGTGGATTCTATTAAAAGGCGGAGCTTTTCTGCATCTACAGGCCTTATTACTTCAGAGCTTTTTCGGTCCTGGCCGGAAATTAATGCTATTTCTTCCGTGGAAATTACTGCTTCATCTAGTTTGCCATCAGGAAGCCGAACGCGACATTCATAACATGCTGGGGCATGAGAGCCTAATGGCCTTGCCTCTTCCAGCACCACAGGGACATCAAAATGTCCAGGCAAAAAAATACGCTGCCCGATATAATCGGTCAGTAGATCGTCACTCATTCTTGGCCTTTTTAGTCTTGTTTATGCGGATTTTTTGATTAAGCTGTTTTCTTTCCACCTTAGACTCGTTCCGTTTACGAACTTTAGGCCTTTTAGCATCGCCTTGGCTACCATGATGAACCCATTCATCTACTTCGGAAAGCTTGAAGCGAAGAAGGCGTCCTACTCGATGAGCCGGAAGCCCCCTTTCGTCAATCCACCTATAAACCGAGTCCTTAGCCACTCCTAGGTGGGCGGCTACGTCTTCAACACAGACCCAGCGTTCTTCGGTCGCCATATGTTGCCTCTACTTCTATTCTACAGAAATACCTATTGTTTCCGATGAAACTGGATAAAAACCTATGAAACTGGCTTAGATTTGTCAAAAAAAATCTCAGGAGTTTTCTTGAAGTGGCCCCCTTTTATAAATCATCCTATAAAATTGTAGCTTCCAGGATAGAATCTCTCGAAATGGTAAGTGCCACAGCAGATCATTGTGGCCTTTGTGACCATTTTCTTGTCTATATGTGTCAACCTTTGCCTGCCTTCCTTGATTTTCCTGCCATAGGCTACGTATCCTTGCACTGATTGATTATTGCAAGGAGCGCTGATTAAATGTCTCTCAAGAAAGTCAAAAAATCTAAACACAAATCCAGGATACCCGGGGTGGACGTTGGAGAAGTAGTCGATACGAGCCTTGGTCCAAAGAAGAAAGTCTGCTTTAACATCGGAGGCAAGTGGTACTTCAGGATGGTCGATCCCGATTGGAAGGCACCGGGAAGACCACCTAAAAAGAAAGGGAATAGGGACTAGGGTTGTAGGGGTTAGGAGATTAAGGGATTGAGAAAACAAGGATTATGAAAGCAAAGGCAACGATGAAGAAATGGACGGTAATGGTCTATATGGCAGCAGATAACAACCTGGATCGGGCTGCCTTGAAGGACATTGCAGAGATGGCAAAGGTGGGATCAACTGAAAAGGTTCACCCCGTGAAATCCCCGAAGGGGGGCAGCAAAGCTGCATTTCACGGGGTAAATATCCTTGTTCAGCTTGACAGGGAAGCAGACGAGAAAACTCGAAGGTTTTTCATCACCAAGGGCGGAGGATACTGGAAGGATTGCGTCGAGACCTTTGAGGAGACCAATACTGGTAATCCCCAGGTCCTTGAGAATTTCATGCTCTGGGCGATAGAGAAATACCCTGCCAAGAGATATTTCCTTATACTCTGGAACCACGGGGGCGGATGGTGGGAAGATCCCAGGAGACTTGCCTGTCTACCAGACAGGAGCATTGCATACGATGATTCCTCAAATGGCGATGCTCTGGACAACGGAGAACTCAAGACTGCCCTCTCGAGCATTGCCAGCAAACTTGGAAGACCTATCGATATCCTTGGTATGGATGCCTGTCTAATGAACATGGTGGAGGTGGCTTATCAGCTCAAGGATTGTGTGTATGTCATGGTAGGCTCGGAGGAAGAGGAACCCTTTGATGGATGGCCGTATGACAGGGTTCTCCAGGTCATCAAAAACAGACCGGGAAGACATCCCAAGACCATAGGAAAAGAGATTGTCAGGGAATACATCAAGTCTTACCAAGGCAATGGAGAGGACTTGCCCGCCAGTAGTGTGGAGGGCGTGACTCAATCTGCCATAGATCTCAGGAGAATAGATGATGTTGTGCGAAACCTGGATTGCCTCTCATGTGAGCTTATCCGGTCCATCAATGATGACTGGGTACTTGGTGCAATTACCTATTCTTGGGAGCATAGCCCGAAGTTCTTCTACAAGAACTAGATTGACCTTTACAGGTTCATAAAGCTGCTCAAGGGCAGGTGCAGGAATAAACGCATAAAGGAAAAGGCAGTGGAACTGCTTCGGAGTTTGAGACCAGGGCGCAAGAAAGCGATCCTTTATCACCGTCATCTTGGAAAAAGAATGAGACACACCCACGGAATGTCCATTTACTTCCCCCGATCGCATATCAATCCCAGGTACCAAGAGCTTGATTTTTACAAGGATTGCCGGTGGGGAGAATTTCTGGAGAAGTATCTTGACTCACCACGGAGACGCAGAGCCCACGGAGATTAATGAATGGTTAACCTCAATTTACAAGGCAGATCAATCAGGATGTGCATCGGACATTCCCGGAACAGACATATTGGCTATCCGCAGGATTGAGTTCTTTTTGCTTTCCGTCCTCTCCACGGAAAGCAAAAAATTAGCTCGGCGGACTCTGTGGCTCAAGCGAACAAAGTGAGCGGGTGTGAGATTTGAAACATGGGTGACCAATGACAGGTATGAATCTGGAAAATTGCATCATAGAGATCAAGAAGGCCATTGCCCGCATAGAGGAGCAGATAAAAACCATTTTCAAGGTCATTACAGAACAGAAGGAGTTATCAGACAGGCTCCATAAGGAGCACTTTGATGATGCACAGGCAGCGGACAATTCGATCGAAAGCCTCGAGATAGCTGTTACACGCCATGACGTGGAGCTATCTACTATGAAAGAGAGCATAGATCATCTGATGAATGTTATTGAGGAGCAGGCACAGATCATCTCAAGGACAAAAGGTATTGCAATAGGCCTGGGTATGGCAGGAGGAGCAATAGTTTCCATCCTGACCATTCTGGTGGGAATAATCAAATGATATCTCACCACCCGTTCGTAAACTCACTCGAGGTACAGGGGACATTGAGTCAGGGGACAAGAGGAGCAGCTCTAGTGAGGATGGGCGGTAGCCTAAAAGCTACAGGGAAGTCATTGAATGGAAAAATATGCTCGCATATTTTTCACATTGCAAGACTTCCTGTTGTCCACAATGGCGTTACATGTGAGACCGGCTGTGCCGGGTTTTAGGCGACCTATCATGCCAAAATAGAGATCTTTCTCCGTTCGCTCTGAGTCTCTAAGGAGCCAAGCGACTGGGTGGTGAATTCAAACGTGAAAGGAGGGATAAGAGATGTCCAACAGAAAGGAAATTATCAACAAGGTTGCAAGAAAGGCTAATGTGTCCAAGAGGACTGCTGCCATGTACCTTGGGATCCTCCTGGAGGTGATCCAGCTCATACTGGCAAGGACGGGGGAGGTAAAGCTCCCTGGCTTTGGTTCCTTCAGGGCAAAGGCCGTTCCTGAGCGAAAAGGTATCAATCCACTGACAGGTAAGAAGACCGCCTTTGCACCTGGTGTACGGGTAAGCTTCAAGCCTGGAAAGCCACTGAAGGAGACCGTGGAA
>QMLZ01000221.1 GCA_003646995.1 Deltaproteobacteria bacterium
AGTCTGGATCCATGCCGGGCTGATAGTGATATTCCTTGTGCCCTTCGATGCTCACTCTCGATACTACTCCTGATCGCACGAGCTCAAGTAGAATTTCACTTACACACCGCAGCGGGATGCCCAGTGCCCTTGATATTTCCCACTCGCCATCTCCCTTGTCCTTCTTGGCAAAAAGCATCACTAAGTGGTGAACAATGGCTATACCTAGGATCTTTTTTTGGTAGTAACTCACTTGAGACCAGTCCTTTTCGAATTCGAAGCTCTCTACATTCTGATGCGCAAAGGATACCTCTGCGCCATAGAGAACGATGAGCCAGCTCCAATTCAGCCATATCAGAAAAAGAGGTAGTGCCGCAAAGCTTCCATAGATTGCATTGTACCTTGCCACACCGATCTGAAAACTTATGTATATCCACTGAAAGATGTGAAACAGGGTACCCGCAATAACACCCCCCAATATGGCCGATCTTACCCTCACCCGAGTATTGGGCATAAAGCTGTATAAAAAAGTAAAAAGCAGCCAGAGGACAAGAAATGGGAGTATTCTCAAAAAATAAGTGACAACGGGTCCGACGGCCTCGAGCATCTCGAGGCTATTCACCATTCCCTTTATTTTCCCTGCAAGGACCACCGTCAACGTCCCAGACAATATCACCAAGAAAGGCCCGATCAGGGTCAGTGCTAAATAATCAACCAGTTTCCTCGTTATGGTTCTGGATTTCGTAATCCCCCATATGTCATTGAAGGCGTCTTCCACATTGGACAAGACGCTCAAGGTCGTCCAAAATAAAAAAAGGAGCCCCGCCCCTACCATAATGCCTCCCCGCGTGCTTTCCAGCAAATTTGTAGCAAAGGATATAACCTTAGTTATCACAACCTCTTGGGATTCGAGATTGGTCAACAACTGCTTTTCCAGCAGCTTTTCCACGCCAAAGCCCTTGGCTATCCCAAAGAGCATGGCCAAGACCGGCACAAGCGATAAAACCGTGTAGAATGTGAGTGCAGAAGCTCGGAGCTGGCATTTGTCCTCCAGTACACCCCTAAAGGAAAGGAGCACGATTCGGATCAGGCGGAGCCAAAAGGCCTTTATCCTTGGAAGGTCGGTTTCTTGGATACGCCACACGTCCGATCTAAGGAAATTTAAGATATTCCGCCCTTTCACGTCCTTCCCTCTTTTCTAAGAAAAAAGTGTTCGTGTCTGGACCATGGTATACACGCCTGAAAGACCCCCGGTCAAGAAAAAGACCTTGAAACAAGAACTGCCGCTCCCGATGGAGATACCGGAAACGGCAGTTCTGAACATGTCTCACCCAGATCTACTCAGGCTCACTAGACCTTCAAAGGATATTTCTTCTGGATTACATCTGTAAATATGACCCGTACTGATCTCGGGTGGTGTTACCGCCTTTAGGTAAAACAGTGAAAATCCAAACGGTGGTGTCATAAAGGATGTTTGCAGATTAACCGCCAAAAGAATGCAAAACCACAGTGGGTCGTATCCGAATTCTATCATTATTGAAGCAAGCACAGGGACGTGAATAAAGGTGATCTCGATGAAGTCAAGGAAGAAGCCGATTATGAAGATGAGACCCATGGCAATCGCCAGTACCCAACCGTGGCCGAATTTATCTGCGAGGCCGCCCAAAAATTCCCTCACTACTTCGTCTCCTCCAAGTCCGCGAAAAACCAAGCCAAAAGCTGCTGCTCCACACAAAATGATAAAAACCATGGAAGTCAAATTCAGGGTGGTTCTCATTACCTCCCTGAACATCTTCATATTGAATTTCTTATTTGCAAGGGTAAGGGCCGTGGCACCCACTGCCCCCACGGCAGCGGCCTCTGTTGGAGAAGCGATACCTGCAAAAATAGACCCCAAAACCGCTATCATTAGTACCAAAGGCGGTATCAGCGCCTTTCCCACACGTATCGCAAGCTGTTTTCTTCCCAGGGCAGCAAGCTCTTCCTTAGGGATAGGCGGAGCGATACCCGGCCGAATATACGCGATGGCAATGATGTAGATTACATACAAAAGTACCAAAAGGAGACCTGGAAACACTGCACCGATAAACAGGTCCCCAACCGGCACCCCTACTATGTCGCCAATTAATACGAGCACAATACTCGGTGGAATGATCTGCCCCAAAGTCCCGGACGCAGAAACCGTACCTGTGGCTAATTCCTTTTGATAACCCCGCCTAAGCATTGTGGGGACCGCAAGAAGCCCCATGGTAACTAGGGTAACAGATTGAAAAAATCCCAACCAAAACCAATTAAACCAAAAGTAAGGGCAGTGCCAAGAAGTGTGAAGGTAACCGGAAACCCCGCCATCAAAAGCACGGTCAGGGCCAAAAACATCCAGGCTGGTAAAAGCTCCATTTGGCTATATTGCTCCTCTCAATTTACCCTGAGACTGTAATCCAAAACTAAACGCCCTCAAAAACTAAGGCTATTCCCAGTCCATTTCCTTACCACACACCGGTGGATATGCAAAAAGTTCGGAGATATTACTTAACATTGTTACAAAATGCAAATATTCTGCGAAAAAAATTTTTGCCTTCGGTTGAAGGCCTATTCCCTATCTCAATCTTGCCTTTCCAACAACCGCTTCCATCTTTTTTCCGTGGTTTCTTGGACTCGGTCGATCATTGCATTATCCATTTGCCTGAATCTCCCCTGAGCGAGAAGATATTCTGAGACAGGGATCTTTTTGGCGGGTCTTACGGTTATGGTCGTGACTCCATTTTCCACTTCATACAAGGGAAAGATCCCCGATTGGGTGGCCATGCGCGTAACCTGGATAGATTTTGCCGAATCAATTCTCCAACCTGGGGGGCAGGGTGATAAGACGTGAATAAACCTCGTACCTTTTATTCCTTTTGCCTTCTTGAACTTTCTCACAAGGTCGTCAGGATATGCCACTGAGGCAGTGGCAATGTAGGGGATGCCGTGGGCAAGCATTATCCCTTCCATATCCTTCTTGGGCTCTTGCTTGAGAGATCCTGCAGGAGTCGTCGTGGTCCATGCTCCAACGGGTGTCGCACTTGATCGCTGAATGCCCGTATTCATGTAGGCCTCATTATCGTAACACACGTATAGAATATCCTCATTTCTTTCGGCTGCACCGGACAAAGATTGCAGCCCTATGTCAAAGGTACCTCCATCGCCTGCCCAGGCCATCACCGTTACATCATTTTCACCCCTCACATCCAGACCGGCCCTTACCCCTGAGGCCGCAACAGCTGCGGTTTCGAACGGGACGTGGACCACTGGAACTCGCAAAGCGGAATGGGGGTAGACACCGATTATGATGCTCCAGCAACAGGCCGGAATCACTACAACGGTTCTCTGCCCAAGCGCTTTCAATGCCAGTTTCATGGCCAATGCCGAACCGCACCCTTGGCAAGAAAGAAGCCCGGGCATCATCAGCTCGGGCCCTTCTCTCATTTCTTTGCTCAATCTTATGAGTCTCTGCATACCAAACTCCCGCCGACAAAAAGTGGAGGTTATGGGGCTATTCCTTTAGCCCCCAAAAAATTGGATCGTCCATGTCGGTTTCTCCCTCCAGAACTCGCTGCACAATTCCCAATACATCTGCCGGTGTGACGTCCCGTCCCCCCAGGCCAGCTATAGCGGAATACACAGCAGGCCTGTTTTGAAGCGAAAATAAGGCCGAGCGTACCTCACTGCAAAACGCACCTCCCAGTCCGGCGACCAGGTTTCTGTCAATTACCACCACCTTACTTACGCCCCCAAGAATCTCTCTCCACATGCCCGTAGGCACAGGTCTAAAGAGTCTTAGTTTCATTAATCCCAACCTTATGCCCATTTTGCGGGCCTCCTCAACCGCAATGCGTGCCACTGATGTAATGGTACCTGCCGTAACCACAGCGATGTCGGCATCGCCCATCATGTATGGCTCTGCCAGCATGTATTGCCTTCCAAACGCGCTGCCGAATTGATGACAAATTTCCTCATAAGTCTCGATGGCAGCCATCGCATCCCTGTATATGCGATACCTCTCCTCGTAGTATATCTCGGGCCCAATCATGCCGCCGAACATCCTGGGGTCGGAAAAGTCTATCCTGTAAGGCGGCTCGTAGGGCGGCAGGAACTCGTCCACCGCCTCTTGATCGGGAATATCTACAACTTCAGAGGTATGACTCAGAAAGAAGGCATCATAAGAAACCATGACAGGCATTAGGAGACTCTCTGCAAGTTTATAGGCCATTATTATGCTGTCGAGGACTTCTTGATTTGACTCACAGTAGAGCTGAATCCACCCCGTATCTCGTTGCGAAATTGAGTCGGTTTGATCGGCCCAGATATTCCAACCTGCTCCCACTGCCCTGTTTACGTTTGCGAGAACAATGGGCAGCCTCGCCCCACAGACCCACTGCAGGACTTCGTGCATAAGCAGTAGGCCTTGACTACTGGTAGCAGTAAATGAGCGCACCCCTGCCGTGGCAGAGCCCACAAGGGCGGCCAAGGCGGAGTGCTCGCTTTCGACTTTTATGAACCTGGCCTCCAGCGCCCCGCTTGCGCACATCTCTGAAAGCTCTTCCACAATTGTGGTCTGAGGTGTTATTGGATACGCAGAAATCACCTTTACCCTGCTCAACCTCACACCGTGCGATACCGCATGATTGCCCTTTATGACTTTCCTCAATTATGCCTCCCCTAGTTCAGTGTCTTCGTCAATCATACTTATGGCAAATCTCGGGCATTCCGTGAAGCATATGCCGCAACCCTTGCAGTAATCATAGTCAATCTTATAGCCGAAGCCCTTTGCACCCGCTGGCAGTATTGCCACGTCCGGGCAAAAGACAAGACAATTGTCACATTCAACACACCGGCCACAGTGAATACAGCGCTTGGACTCAGCGGAAGCCTGCAAGTCATCAAACCCCTCCAAGTACGGCCTAAAGTCCAGTACCCTTTCATCCGGTTGCCTTACAGGTGCTACTACCCTTGGTGCCTCTTCAAAATAGTCGTATACGATATTTTGCCTGCCAACCACTTTGTGGTATGCTTGTCTTACCGGATTGAGAGACTCTAAGCCCAGATACCGCGAAAAACTGAGGCCTGTCCCATTACCAATGGAGATGCACTCCACAACCTGAGCGAAGTCTTCGCCCCTTCTGTGACAGTCCATTGCGATAGCAGCCTTTTTCCCTGAGGCAACCGCATGTACTACGGTATGTGGAATCTCGATCACATCTCCACCAGCGTAAAGCATGGCATTCTGCAGCACCTTATCACTCACACAAAGGCTCTCGTCCACCTGCAAGGGGCGACCCTCCCTATCGCCAATTGTTCTCAGGGCGGGAAA
>QMLZ01000222.1 GCA_003646995.1 Deltaproteobacteria bacterium
AGGCAGGGCCTGATGTTGTGGAATGCCTTTTTGCTTGCCTTGAGGGAGATACGCCGCAACCTGATGAGGTCTTCCCTTACTTCTCTTGGAATTGTGATAGGTGTGGCGGCGGTTATCACGATCGTTACCCTGGGCAGCGGAGCTACTAAGAAGGTAAAGGAAAAGATCGCCAGATTAGGGACAAACCTCTCGGTGGTACGCCTAGGACAAGGCATCAGAGGCCCCGGGGGTGTGCGGGGAACCGCCAAACCCTTTGATGTGAAGGACGCAGAGGCCATTGAAAGGGAAATACCCGGGATCGAAGGGGTGGCACCCACTGCTGGGGCGCCTATCCAGGCAATATTAGGTAACCGAAACTGGTCCACCATGGTTACAGGAAGTACCAATGCATTCATGGAGGTGAGAGACTGGCCCCTTGAAAGGGGGCGGCCCTTTACCGATAGTGAGCAGAGGGCAGGCAGTGCTGTTTGCATCCTGGGAAAAACGGTGTGCAAGGAGCTGTTTGGAAATGAGGATCCCCTGGGTGTTGTTATTCGGTTAAAGAGAATCTCCTTTAGGGTTATAGGGGTACTGAAGGAAAAGGGTGAGTCCACTTTTGGTACGGACTGGGATGATATTATTCTGATCCCTCTTCGAACACTCCAGCGACGTATCACGGGAAATACGGATATTAACAATATATACGTTTCGGTACTTGATGTATCCTCAATCGATAACGTAAAGCACGACATAGAACGGCTAATGCGTGAGAGGCGACATATCTCTCCAGGTGAAGAGGATGATTTTCATGTGAGGGATATGAGAGAGATAACACAGATTTTGTCAGGTACTACCCGGGTGCTTACGTCCCTGCTGGGGGCGGTGGCTGCGGTCAGCCTTGTGGTAGGCGGTATCGGCATTATGAATATCATGCTGGTTTCTGTCACGGAAAGAACACGGGAGATTGGCACCCGGCTGGCAATTGGCGCCCTTGAGAGAGAAGTCCTCTTACAATTACATTTATACTAGGAGTTGCACCCATGGTTATTGCAACGGGAGCCGGGGCAGCAAGTCGCAGACACATAGGCACGGTGGTCTTTAGCGGTATGCTGGCTGTTACACTGGTGGGGATCTTTCTTATCCCACCCATGTATCATGCCTTCCAGTTCATGAGGGAGAAGGTGATGGGCAGGCGGAAGAAGGTAGGGTCAAAGCAATCGAACTCTTGCTCACAAGGGGTTGTGGGAGAGTGGAACATGAGGTGTTGGAATAATGGAATTTGGGTTAAGGGTATAAAGGGCATGTTGGGATAATGCAATGGTGAGAAGAGGTAAGCGGGATTTATTAGGAACACATCAAGTGGAGATAGGTTTGGAAAAGAAACACTTTCATGTTCAGCCAGTTTCTCCCAGATCATGGCATACAGGGCTTGAGGCTGGTTTGAGCACTTCCCCACCAAATCCCACGCTCCTTGCCAAATGGTGGACAGCCCTGGGCGATCCTGTTCTTTCGAGCCTGGAGAAAAGGGCAGTGGCAGGCAATCTCCAACTTAAGGAAGCCCTTGCCAGGGTAAGGGAGGCCCGGGCACTGCGGGGAGTGAAAAGATCAGTGCTTTTCCCCGTCCTTGATGCAACCGGGGGCGTTACGAGGCAGCGAACGAGCGGTGACACCGCAGTTGTGCGAAGGACTACCCTTTATACCGCTGGTTTTGATGCAGGATGGGAGCTTGATATCTTTGGTGGAGCAAGGCGCTCAATAGAGGCAGCACAGGCCCAACTGGAGGCTGCACAAGAGGGCCTGACTGACGTGCTTGTTAGCCTGATGGCAGAGGTGGCATTAAATTATGCAAACGTGAGGACCTATCAGGCAAGGCTTGACGCAGTAGCGGCAAATATCAAGGCGCAAGAGGATATATACCAATTGAATGTTTCGAGATATAAGGCAGGCCTTGTGGATTTCACCACAGTGCTTGATGCCGAACGAGCACTTCAGTCACTTCAGGACCAGGTGGCTGCCAGCAGAGGGACCGTCACATCCAATTTTATCCGTCTGTACAAGGCCCTTGGAGGGGGCTGGGGGCTAATGGATGAAGTGAAGGAGATCTATGAGAAAACAGAGGAGAAATAAGAGAGCATTGGATGTATGAGGTATAGATAAATGGATTTTTTCTTTAAGCCTAAAGGGGTTGCCGTTATAGGGGCAACAGGAAATAAGAACAAGGTAGGATACTCAATCGTTAAGAATCTGACCATGGGTTACAAGGGTGAGGTATACCCCGTTAATCCGAAGTATGATGAAATAGAGGGAATGCCTTGCTATCCATCTGTTGAGGAGGTTCCTGACCCGGTAGATCTCGCGATCATCTTTGTGCCGGCCTCAAAGGTACCAGACATAGTAAAGCAATGTGCTGGACGTGGTATCAAAGGAGTCATGATACAGTCAGCAGGGTTTGCTGAAGTGGGTAAAAGGGGTATAGCCTTGCAGGAAGAGCTGGTGCAGATCGCTCGCGAGAAGAGGATACGAGTTTGGGGTCCAAACTGCATGGGCCTTGTGGATGCGGTGAACAAGAATGTGTTTTCCTTTGTCTCGCCATCCATCTGGGATGATGGCCTGCTTGAGGGAAATGTATCACTGATTGTTCAGAGTGGCTTGCTCTCAGCAGGGTTCCTCATTGATATGATGAGTCATGGCACCATGGGCATTAGCAAGGCCTGCTCAATAGGTAACAAGGCGGATGTGGATGAATGTGATGTACTTGAGTATTTGATTGGCGATCCACAAACAGGGGCTGTTGGCCTATATGTGGAAGCGGTTGCCAATGGTAAAAGGTTCCTCGAATTATGCAGGCAGGCGGAAAAGCCCATCGTAGTGCTGAAGGGCGGAAAGAGTGCCGGGGGAGCAAGGGCTGCAATGAGCCACACGGCGAGTATGGCAGGTAATGTGCATGTGATACGGGGTGCTCTGAGACAGGTGGGTGTGGTTGAGGCCCATGACTTCCAGCAAATGGCTGACATTGCCAAGGCCATGGCAATGTACCCAGCAAAAGAGGCACAATCAAGTGGTAGGGTCGCGATCCTGACCTTTAGCGGTGCGGCGGGAATAGTATCCACGGACATGATGAGTGACAGAGGACTCAAACTTGCAGAGCTATCAGGGAAAACCATTGAGGCACTGAAAGCCGTTTTCCCCGAATGGATGCCTCCGTCAAATCCTGTGGACCTCTGGCCTGCAATAGAACGCTCGGGAGCCCAAAGGGCCTACGGTGAGGCTGTTAAAGCAATTTGTGCGGACCCTGGTGTAGATGCCATTTTTCTTCACTTTTTCATCGGTGGTGTCGCGGGCAGGCAGGTGGACATTCCATACTTCGCCCAAACCGCCAAAAAGGCAGGCAAACCAATCTTTATCTGGGCCTTGGGAAAAAGGGAAGAGTTAAGAGCTTTCATGGTGGAGACTCAACGGATTGGCATACCTACCTACCGGGAAATTGGCCGCGTAATAGATGCCATGGCAGGAGTTTTACGCTGATCCCGCAGCTAGAGATGCCAGCCCTAGGAGCCCTTTTTTCCAGGAAGCTTTTGATTCCTTCTCAAGCGTCTTCACTTCGTCCCGCCCAGAAAAACACTTGCATTCTGCCAAATGGGCAGAGTGAGGGTCTGGCTCCGAGGCATCGTGCCTCAGTAAAGCCATGACGAGGGCCACGGATACGGCTGAAGTGTTCTTTGCTATTTTGCTGGCGATTTGCATCGCCTTGATGGGGAACCATGGGCCATTAGTGCCCCTTTCGGGGATGGTGAAAACCCCTCTGTCTACCGGAGGCAGGCAGGGAGGAACGATGTGGGATTATGAAAGCTTGAGGCATTGCCGGTGGGATTGCAAATACCATGTTGTATTTATCCCGAAATTGAGGAGAAAGCAACTATTTGGTCGAGTGAGGAGGTATTTGGGGCCGGTGTTTCATGAGCTGGCTTGGCAGAAGGAAAGCAGGATTATACAAGGGCATATGATGCCGGATGATGTTCACATGTGTATTTGCATACCGCCCAAGTATTCGGTGTCCCAAGCAATAGGGTATCTGAAGGGCAAAAGTGCGATAGCGGTGGCTCGCCAATAGGGATAGGCACAAAAATAGAGTTCGGGAAAGACTAGGAGGTCGATACCAAGCCCTGCTGCTTTTTCAACATATTGGCAGGTCTTTTCCAAGGTCTTTTCCTTGTCAAAGAAGTGTGGAGAAATTTGAGCTGCGCCTACGTGTATTCTTCTCATATTGAGATGCCTCCATATAAGTAAATTCAAGGCTGCACCTAATCTTAATACATGTTATAGTCAATGTCATCAAATTGATTTGTACCCATATCAAGTGTGGCCATCTCATATCCTGAATTTAGTAGAGGTAACAATGCAAACATCTCTTTCACAGTTTTTTGCAAATTCCTTTGCTAAGCATTCTAAGAAGAAGGCCATAGCATTTTATCGCAAAGGAGTAAAAGAAACGGAAATCACCTACCGGAAAATGGGCCTGGACTCCAACAGGGCGGCTCATGCTTTCCTGGATATGGGGGTAGGGAAGGGCGACAGGGTGATTGTGTTCATGCCCAAATCATTGGCCTTCACAATGGCCCATATTGGCGTGGTAAAGATAGGTGCGATTTCCGTACCCCTCAATCCCGCATTTAAGAAAAGCGAAATGGAGTATTTTATTGAGGATGCTGATCCTGCCCTGATTGTTTGCGGGAAAGGGCAGGAGCAGATGATTGTTGAGCTTGCAAAGGGTCGCCCGGTGATGGCAGTGGACACGGATCTGCCTTACCAGGAACTTGAAGTATTTGAGGGGTTTTCAACCGAATCCGTGGTCGAGAACCTGGGGACCGATGATCCGGCTTTGATCATCTACACATCGGAAACACCCGGAAAACCCAAGGGGGCTGTGCTTACACATGGCAACCTTGTCCATGATGCACTCAATGTCATCCACGTTTGGGAGATAAACTCAAAGGACGTATTATGCCATGCCCTTCCCCTTTTCCATGTTCATGGCCTTTGCTTTGCATTACACACGGCTTTGCTCGCAGGGGCTAGGATAGTTATGCTGGATCAGTTCAGGCCTGAACATGTGATAGAGCGATTGCTGGTAAATACGGGTGAAAATGCCTGCACTGTGTTCATGGCAGTTCCAGCAATGTATGTCAGACTCCTGGATTACCTGGAGGAGAAGAAACTGGATTTTTCTCACATTCGCCTGCTAGCATCGGGTTCAGCCCCTCTTCTGCCCAAAGACTTTGACCGAATCAAAAAGGTGTTTGGAAAAGAG
>QMLZ01000223.1 GCA_003646995.1 Deltaproteobacteria bacterium
GGGCCTTCTTAAGCGTTGACAGAATAAAGGAGTGATCATCTGAGGTAAGCATTCCCCGGTTGAGTACCTCAAGGTCCCCTTTTGTCTTGAAGTCCTCGGGCCTTGGCTTTTGTTGAGCAATTACATAGATGTCCTTTTCCATGAAATTGGCCACCCCGGCCACCAGTGATTTACTCGGGGTATCGAAATAATTGAAGTCGGGAAAGATCTCTTCTATTATCTGAGATGCCCTTGGTCTGTAAGGGTGCCTGGTCCTTTTCTTGAATATTTCTACAAGGTCGAGCTTGGTCATGTTTCCCTCATGATAGAGAAAAGTTTAAGGCTTCTTCACTATAAAGAATTGGGAAAAAAGTCAAATATTACCACAAACCTGATATGCGATTCCAAAATCACCGTTTCAGCGAACAGAGTTATCGGGCGGCAGCGGGACCGGTTCGCCCTGTGCGGCCAGTTCTTTTGCCTTTTCGCCTATGTTTTTAAAGATCCTGACAGGCGTAAGGAAGACTCTCTTGAAAAACAGAAGCACACTCCTTGCCATGTTTTTGAGCGGCACATAGGTTATTTCAGGCTTTTTCAGGGTGCCTCCCAGCTTGAAATAATATACCAAAAGGGCTCTTTCCTTGCCCGTGAGTACGTATCCCACTACAGGGACTCTACTTAGAACCGAATCGAGGGCAACGAAAGGTTGAACACCCAAGTCTCCGACTATTTGACCATTGTTTAGGTCAACTTTTCCCCTTGCTATTGCATTAAATACGGGGCTCTTCATAACGACCTCGTCAGAATGGACAATACCGTCTTTTACTTCAAGACTTCCCTTGATTTCCTCAAAATAAAATCCTTCTTTGGATAAATTCGGTGGCCTATTTGTGAAGATCTTTTGCACGCTGAAAAAGTTCAAAATCTTTATTAGCACAGTGGACTTTGTGACTTTTCCCTTTTTTATCAGGAAGTTGCTCTGCCCACTCAGATTTCGCACCAGGTCGTGAAATTGGTCACCCTTGGAGTTCAAAAGGGCCTCAAACGTTAATGAACCTTCAAGAAAAGGTTTCCGGCCAGCTATTGAGCGAACCAGCTCCTCAATGGGTTGGTCGGTTATCTTGATATAGGTGCTCACATAGTACTTTTGCTCAGGGTATGACTTTAGGTATCCTACTGCGGAGACCTTTGTGTTTGCTGAGGAAATCCTGCAGCTTTCCATGTGAATGTTGCCGTGGCCTATTATCCCAAATGCCTCTAATTTCCCAAGTGGCAACACACCGTAGGTAGTGTTCATAATTTCCACGTTTACACCCAAACTGGAATGGAGCGGTAACAGCCGTGATGCTGACTGCCTGGCGATTGCTCGCGATGATTTCTTTGTCTCGAAGATGCCCCTAAGGTCAAGCTCTTGAACCTCGATGCGCAGATTCCCACTCAGCCGCTCGTAACCTTTCAGATGGCCATATATGCTCACAGGGATACCAGAGACCTCTGTCTTAATGCAATTGATGTTAATTTCCTTACCATCAAACACGACTGCCATCTGGCAATCGTTGAATATTGTTGGAACGTTTTCTCTTTTTATTGTTACCCCATAGCCGTTCAACCTACCGAAGACCTGTGTCTTTGCTGGTGCCCCCCTCGTCAGCTTCATTCTTATATTGCATGCCAGACCGGCGGTAATGTTGTACCGCTTGGTTCCAAAATATATGTCAAGGTCTTCCACAAGGCCTTTGGGTGTATCGAATCTGGCCTCCACTGTATCCTTATCTAGATCATGTTGTAGGTCGGCCTGGAGAAAGCCGTTTTTTTGAAATAATATGGCCTCTCCCCGCAAAATTGATCTGGCAAGATTCTTCTCGAATCTAAAAAAGAGCTCTTCCCCTGTTTTTCCGGTTATCCCAAACATCTCTGTGGCTTTGATTTCAACCCCGTCAAAGTCAACGAGGCACTGGAGGACGACCCTACTACTGGATTTGGCTAAAGAAACTATGGCGTGTTTTGTACCTGGGGATTGAACCGCAAGATATGAGGGGATGGATAGGACTGACAGGACTCTGGGTATTTGGGCATCGCCTTCTGCGTGTATAATAAAGTTGGAAAACGCTGGGTCAGACCTGGCGGTAAAAAAGAAATGGGAATCCTCTAATAAAAATTTTCCCCTCAGACTATATCCGAATCCAGTTCTGTAAACTATCTCTGCCTCTTGCAAGCACATGGGAATGCGACCGTAGACAAAATGAAAACTCGGCACCTGAAAATGCCCCAGGTCAAGTACGAAGCCCCGGCTGCCAAGCCAACGCCCAGATATCTTCAGGGCCATACTGCCTTGAGGGTTTTCCAAGGATCGCATAAGGGGATGAAGGTATGAAGATAAGGACGGGAGTTGGGTCAGCTTGGGAAGGTCGGCGAGGCTGGCCGTTGCCTCTGCCGCCACTTCAATTTCTGAATTTTCCGAATAAAGATTCGGAACTTTTAGAGTGGCTTTGGTGACCACCGAATCACCATAGATTCCTTTGAGTCCGGAGATGTCAAGGCTTCCATTGGAAATGACCAGTTTTCCGTAAACATCTCTAAAGGCGAAGGGGCCCTGGTTTTCCAGGGCAACAAGCTGTTTCCAAGATATCCTAAGGTCAAGGCAGGAGCGGTTGGCAAAGCGATCCAGGTTTGCTATCTGTTCTACTGTACCCTTTAAACGGAAGGAGTCAACCGTAACCAAGCCCTTGGTTATGACAGGGAAAAGGCGCTCGGATAACCATGGATTGACCAAAGGATCGGGGAAAATCTTCCTGAAGGTGCTGTAGGGCATGGTGGAGGAAGAGACTTTTAATTCCATGTACTTGACCTTGGAACCTAACTGGTATGCCAAGGAGCCTTTCAAAGAAAAATCAGAACTCACCAGTTGAAATTCCGGCAAACTCAGTTTTCCTTGCCTGTAAAGACCGGAGAATTTGATATCTAATGCCCTAAAGCCATACTTCTTGATGCGGTTGTCTGTAATGAGCAAAAAGAAAGGGTCAAGGGTCTTCACAGCGACATGGAAGCTTGCAAGATCCACTCTGTAGTTTAGATCAAGAGAAAAGCTTGACCTGCCTTTTTTAATGACCAAGTGGCTGCCGGGCTGTAATAAAAGGGAGGTGGGAAATAAGGGGCTTGATACAAGTATATGTGCGGTTGGGGCATCGGTTGACCGGTCTATTTCCACTGTGCCTTTTACTACCAGCGGCATGGTCTGGCCATTTCTTTCAACTCGGGCCCTGGCAAAAAGATGGGATATACCAGTTGCGCCGTTTTTTTTAAGACGGATGATGATATTGTTGACCTTGACTTGGCCCGGGTCCATACTCAACTGTCCATTTCGCACGATGACGTATTTAACCTTCAGCAATGGACCCACAATCAGACCGGCCATCTTTAACGGTTCCGTAGGCCTGCTCTGGACCGCTCTTTTCTTGTGGAGTCTTACCCTGACGTTATCGAGGAAGAGTGATTCTGGTTTGAAACCACAGCGGAGCAAGCTGGTGGCGGTAAAGGTGGCTGAAAGGTTACTAACCTCAATGAATTCCAAATTCTCCGGCGGGCCTATAACCAAATCCTTTGCTTCCAGTCTTATGGGGTACCAGAATGTTAGGGAGACCTCGGTGAAAGAGACTTGGACAGGACCGGCATTGATATTTTCCAGTATGCCTCTCAAGACAATTCGCTGGAAGGGGGGATAATTCAACAGAAGGGGCAAAGCCGCGGCTGCCACAAGCGATAAAAGCAAAATGCATAGGGCGGCAAAAATACCGGCCCTTAATTTCTTGTTGAGCATTTTTCAAAGTAATCTTTCAATATCTTGGCGTGGTCAAAGGCAATGTTTTGGGGGAGGGTATGGCGGGTAAATATGCCTATTTCCTTGGCGTCATCAGCGGCCCTTGGCTGACCTTCCACTGGTTTGGCCACAAATACCACTGTAATAGTATGGAAGCGGGGATCTCTACCGGGGTCTGAATATGCACCCAGTTGATAAAGCAGCTCGACGAACAATGAAGTCTCCTCCTCGGCCTCTCTCTTGGCAGCTGCCTCTAGGCTCTCTCCATAATCCACAAAACCTCCAGGCAAGGCCCAACCAAGGGGTGGATTTTTCCTCTTTATCAACACTACCGCCCCCCCGCCCATCTCAATAATAATATCCACGGTGGGAAAAGGGTTACGGTACTTTTCAACCACCTTACCGCAATGGGGGCAGATGAGCTCTTGCTTCATGGGGATTCCGTCTCCCGCAGCAAGGCCTTTTTGACAAAAACCATTCTTTGAAGAGCGGTTATATTCGTCAAGACCGCCAGTACGATTAAGGTGACTTTTATTATGGCTATCCCTACCACAGGTATGCCGCCCAATAGGGAGCCTAGGATAAGTAACGTTATCCTTTCCGGCCTTTGCATCAATCCTACCTTGCAATCTACGCCGAGCCCTTCCGCTCTGGCCCGGGTGTAACTCACCATAAAGGAGCCAGCGATAGCCAAAATGATGAACACAACGGCCAATGGACTTCGGGCGTGGGGTGAAGGATTCAGCACCTGCCCAAAAAATATTCCCCCGCCCGAGAAGTACCATGCAAGGCCCATAAAGATGAAGACCTCTCCGAAGCGGTCCAGAGTGCTGTCAAAAAAGGCGCCGAACCTGGAAGCCTTTCCGGTCTGGCGGGCCAGCAGCCCATCCAATACATCACACGTCCCGGCCAGTATGACCACACAACCACCCCAAAAAAAATGTCCCATGGCATAAAAAAGACCTGCCACGATACTGAGTATCAATCCCGTCACAGATAGGACGTTAGGGTGGACGCCTATGCGTGCAAAGAAATTTCCCGCGGGGGTGACAATCCTCAGGTACCGCTCTCTATTCTTCTTGCCCAGTAGTTCAAATTCTCCCATTATTGTATCCTGGAAAGCTCATCAAACTCAATCACCCTAACAGACGTATTGAACTTTGTCAAAGTAGATCCGTTTTGGGTTGCTCAATGTTATCTAGGGCGAAATGCAAAAGGATCCAAACGAATCCTATCCCCGATCTGTCCCGCGATCAACTCGTAGACCGGATGATCCCAGTATGGGTTTTTAAACTTCCTCTTGCCTCTGCGGCGGGCTAGTTCATTTCGGGCCAGGACCTTTACCAATAGCATATCCTTTTCAGCAAACTTAGGGCTCTGTTCTTTCCCTTTCAGCTTGTACGCAAAGGTCAGGAAGGCTATACACGTGAGGGAATTTTGGTCAGAACCATAAACACC
>QMLZ01000224.1 GCA_003646995.1 Deltaproteobacteria bacterium
AAGCTAAGGGAGGTGAATTCCTTTTTAACACCAAGGTGGTAAATATCAGATCCGGAGGAGGTCGTGTACTTGGTGTTACCCTTGAAGGAGGAGAGCAGATTGACGCACCCATTGTTATAAATGCAGCCGGTCCCCATTCGTTTATTGTAAATGCCATGGCAGAAGGTGTGCTGGAGGGTATGAATATTAAGACGAGGGCACTGCGACATGAAGTTCATCATGTCCCGTCACCTGAAGGATTTGATTTCTATAATAATGGTTATCATACCTCTGATGGAGACAACGCAATCTATTTTCGCCCTGAGGTGGGAAATATGATTCTAGTGGGAAGCGAGGACCCAGAGTGCGACCCCCAGGAATGGATAGACGACCCGGATAATTTCAATCGCAGTATAACTGATGCTCAGTACAAGGCTCAGGTTTACCGCCTTGCACGCCGCATATCTTCACTTGGGATTCCCAACAAGCAACTTGGCATAGCAGATTTGTACGACTGCTCCACAGATTGGATCCCTATTTATGATAAATCAGATCTGAAAGGCTACTACATGGCTATAGGTACCAGCGGAAACCAATATAAGACTGCGCCGGTAGTAGGAGTATTGATGGCTGAATTGATTGAGTATTGTGAAAGCGGGAATGATCACGACAAGAAACCTCTTCAGCTTCATTTGAAACACATCGACACGACCATCGACATAGGTTTCTTTTCAAGGAAGCGGGAGATCAATAAAGAAAGTAGTTTTTCAGTAAACGGCTAAGCTTGTCCGTCGCTGGGTTAGTCCGGGGCCTAGTGAGGATAAGAGGTGGATTTATCTGCCTCGAGGGGTACTACTAAGGTATCGGTGACGAGGGGCCGGGCTTTCTAAATCCGTGAGCAACTGATTCTGAGGACAAAGAAGGAGGGAAGTATAGAAGGAAAAGCAGGTTTGGTGGAGGCCGGAATGCCAGTGAAAACAATCGTGGGAGATGCGCTTGTAACCTAGGCATTTGCAGATCAAATCCATGCTGATGGATATAGTGATGACGCGCCTAGTGGTGTGGAACTGGTTAGGAAATTAGTTGGAGGATAACTAACGCTCCGCGATATGTGGGGGAAGGGGAGTATAGTAGATGTGAATGAAAAGCCTGGCCTCTATCAAAGAGATGGATCCATAGGGATAATTACGTTAGATAGACCTCATCGTCTAAATGCCATTAATGTTGGGCTACTTCGTGCATTGATGGCTCATCTTGATACAGCAAGGACAGATAAGGGGGCGCGTGTGGTTCTTCTTACTGGAGAAGGGCGCTCTTTTTGTGCTGGAGAGGATCTTAAAGAGACAGCAGCAGGGAAGGATTTAGATACTTGGCTAGAGGAGACAGACAGATTGCGGGAAATAGAGCGGCTCATCCTCAAGCTTGGCAAGCCCATCATTGCCGCAGTTAAGGGTTATGCATTGGGTGGCGGGTGTGAGTTTGCCATGGCCTGCGACATACGGATTGGGTCTGACGATGCTGTATTTGGGTTTGTGGAAACAGGGGTAGGGTTTACTGTAACCACCGCAGGTACCAAACTTTTGACCTAGATCCTAGGGCTCGGCAAAGCAAAGGAGCTCATTCTAACCGGTGAATTTATCGACGCATATGAAGCAGAGCGAATAGGGCTGGTAAACAAGGTCGTCCCTCAGGGAGATTTGATGAAAGAGACAATGACAATGGCAGAAAAGCTCGTAAAACGTTCACCTTTGGCTCTCCGGTTGTCCCGAATTGCTATCGATCAAGGTCTAGATTGAAGCCTGGAACAAACTCTTGAAATGGAAGCAAGCCATCTGCTGATATACACACCTGGATATCACCGTTGAGCAAGGGAAAAATATCAGGCCTGAGGATTTTGAAGGTTTGAAAACAAGAATTACGGCCCGGCTCAAAGAAGAGCTGAACTTCAAGGCATCTGTCACCTTGGTCCCGCCAGGCTCGATTGAGCGAACTGAGATGGGGAAGGCCATCCGTGTAGTTCGCACCTATTCCTCGTGATCTTCAGTCATTCCGACGACCTTGCCAGTTGCCTATAGCATTGGTATAGGGCAAAAGCGGAGCTCTTCTCCGGGCATAGGGACCGAATGGTTTTTCATGGTAAAGTTTATCATGACCTCTTTCGTTATCCCCGTCTTGTAAGCAAACACAAACGGGTCATCTGAAACAGGACTCAGGGAAAGATCGATGATCTGCCGGCAAAATCCCACGGATTTTTACTTGACATCTATCCTCTAATATTCAATAAAATGTTATCCTCCAAGTGGTAACAGCGGGACAGTTCCATGGCTGATGAAAGGTTTAGCTCCAGATTAGGTCTTTCTGAGTATGCAATTAGGGCATACATTGCACTGGTTTCTCATCATCCTGTCAACGGTTCTCAATTGAGTATAAATTCGGGAATTCCTCGTGCGCGGATATACGATGTCTTGCGTAATCTGAAAGAACGTGGCCTCGTATCTGAAGTACAAAAGGGCATTTATGTGCCTTTGCCGCCTGAGGAATTTATCAGGCGGCTGCGCCAGAAATACGAGGCTGATTTGATTGCCTTAGAATCCCGGTTGAAAGAGGTAAAAAAGAAAACGGAATATGAATTTATCTGGACAATAAAGGGCTATCAGCATGCCATTGACAAAGCAAAGGATCTGATCCTATCCGCTACTGGTGAAATATATATCAGAGCCTTCCCAGAAGAAAGCCATCATCTTGATCGTTACCTGAAAAGGGCCGCGAAGCGTGCAGTTCAAATCAAGTACATCTCCATGAAGCCATGCCCTCTTACATTCGACCTACAGGTCATTCATCCAGAATATGAAAACATAGAAAACATATTGGGCGGTAGAACGTTTGATATGGTTATTGACAGGAAAGAGTGCCTGGGGGGGCAATTTACAAGGGGACGAGAAGACGAGGACTCTGTATATTGGGCGAAAAATAGATGGTTTGTGATTGCGATGCGGGATAGTCTTCGCCATGACTACTACCACTATTTCCTAGATAAGATTTATATCCAAAACCAGAAATTATCAAAGCGGGACAAGCGGATATACGAGATAATTGCCAAAGATTATTGATGCAGCGCCTAATCTAGGAGGGCAGATTGCAGGGGAAAGGAGGTCGATTAATATGCGGTTTGGGTGAAAATGCGCAAAAGGGTCAGATGCTAGAGTACATTGTGCCCTTCGTCTTTGGGAGGAAAAGAAGTAGCGAGCTGTGCTACATCAACAAAATTGAATGGAGGAGAAAAAATGAAGAAAGCAGTTTTGATTACAGGGATGATAGCGGTTTTTTTCTTTGGCCTCATTGCTAACCCTGCTTTTTCCGGGGATCTAAAGAGATTCAAGGGGAAAAAAATCACGGTCACCTGCTGGAGTGGGCCCTATGTAGAGGATTTCAAGAAAGCGATCGTTGAACCGTTTATGAAGGAAACCGGCGCCATAGTCTTGCTGTCTCCTGGATGGTCTGAGTTTATCTCTAAGATTAAGGCATCGCCGGAAAATAAACCACCATATGATGTTTTTATGGCTGACGGTTGGAATTACCTGGCTGCCATGAATATCAAAAGACTTCAACCGATTAGGAAGGAAAATATTCCGAACGCAAAAGATATCTATCCAGAGCTGTTGAAGAGAGATCCTTGGGTTAGGGGATATGGTGTGCCCTTTGATGGAGGATTATACCTTCCTGTTTATGTGCCGGGGAAACTTGGATTTACTCCAACCTCGTGGAAAGACATGTTACGCCCTGAACTAAAGGGAAAACTGACGTTTGACCAAACCTTCTATTATGGCCTCTATGCGGCAGCCTTTATTTCAGATATGGCCCCTGGAGCACAGGAGCTTTATACAGAAAAAGGTATTGACGAGTGTTTCAGGATGAGTAAACAGATCGCTCGACAAGTAAGAAAATTTTACAAGGGTGGCGCTGAGTTTTTTTCTCTTCTCAAGACCGGCGAAGCGGTTATGGGGCCATATTATGCCGGAGGGACCATTTCTCACCGCAGGAAAGGCATGAATATAGCGATGGTCGTTCCCAAAGAAGGTGTGGTAGCATGGATTGGGTATCTTACAGTGCTCAAAGGCGCTCGAAACCGCGATTTGTGCGAGGCTTTTATCAACTATTGCATAGATCCTAAGAGTCAGTCACGGTTTGCAGCGGCTCAAGGAGAGTATTTTTCCAATAGAAAGACACATATTCCTGAGGATGAAAAGGGGATTATACCGACCACCAATGAAGAATTTAAGCATATTACTTTTTTTGACTGGAACCTCTTGAACAAGAATTGGGATAAACTTGATGCCCGCTGGAAAAGGGAGGTTCTTACCCAGGCCAAGTGATCGTATCAATTCCACAAAAAAATTTGGCTAGTTCATAGACATCAGGTGGGGAAATTACCCACCTGGTGCCAATTTGCTTATGCTCTGAGGGATAGGGAATATGATTGATGTCGAGTTAGAGAAAATAACAAAAAAATACAAAAATATTATTGCGGTTGATGACATATCTTTGGAAATAAGGCACGGAGAATTTCTCTTCCTGCTTGGGCCGAGCGGTTGTGGCAAGACCACTACCTTAAGGATCATTGGTGGGCTTGAGGAGCCAACGAGCGGAATTGTAAGAATAAAGGGAAAAGATGTAAACGGGGTTAGCCCGGAGAAAAGGGACACCGCAACAGTTTTTCAAAGCTGGGCTCTCTTTCCGCACAAAACGGTCTATGAAAATGTTGCCTTTGGCTTAAAGATGCGTAAGAAGCCCAAGAAGGAAATCAGAGATAGGGTGCGAGCCTTTCTTGAAATGGTAAATCTATCTGGATTTGAGGACCGCTATCCGGGTCAACTAAGTGGGGGGCAGAAGCAGCGAGTTGCGCTTGCGCGGGCCCTTGTTGTTGAACCCGCGGTATTGTTATTGGACGAACCCTTGAGTGCACTCGATTTGAAGCTCCGTCAACAGATGCGGTTTGAGATCAAGAGGATTCAGAAGAAGATCAATGTGACCACCATATTCGTAACTCATGATCAAACAGAGGCCATGGCTATGGCAGACAGAATTGTAGTTATGAATAGAGGTAAGATTGAACAGATTGGAACGCCACGCGAAATCTATTATGAACCACAATCTAAATTCACTTCTGACTTTATTGGAGAAACCAACTTTTTAGAGGGAACTGTGCTTAGTACGGTGGGACGAGACGTTGATGTGGAGCTCAGTGGTGGGAGTAGGCTAAGGGC
>QMLZ01000225.1 GCA_003646995.1 Deltaproteobacteria bacterium
ATGTAGGATATTTACGTCCCATAATTGTGCGCACCCTTGTAGAAGCACTCAAAGATAAAGGCTGCAAGCCGTTTGTCACCGATACCACGACCATGCCCTATCACCCGTGGATCAGTCGAACCGTGGCCATGGATTACCTTGAAACTGCCAACCAAAATGGATTCAACCACTCCTCTATGGGTTGTCCCGTGGTTATTGCCGATGGATGGCTAGGCACAGATGACGTGGTCGTGGACCTAGGAGGACGCGGCACCTATCTTAACAAGCAGTTCGTGTCCCGTGCAATCGCCGATGCAGATGCGCTCTTGTCAGTAGCCCATTTCAAAGGACATCCTGCAGGGGGCTACGGAGGCTCACTAAAGAATATAGGAGTAGGTGGAGCCAGCAAGCGGGGCAAAATGAATCTTCACGGCGCCCTTGCAGGAGACAAGCCCATTGTGGACTTATCAAAGTGCAAAGGGCGTGAGTGCGAGTGGTGGCAAACGTGCGAGGACTGCTGCCCCGAAGGCGCCATCCAAGTGACGGAACAAGGACTCAAGATAGACCAGGAGGCTTGCGTGTATTGTTTTGCCTGTGCAAATCTGTGTATCAACATGGCCGGAGTGGGAGCGATCCAGCGCTTTGACTATTTGCCTGCACTTGGAAGACGGATAGCTGACTCAGCCCTTGCGGTCATGATGACGAAAGAGGAAGGAAAATGCTTCTTCCTTAACTATGCCATTGACATAACCCCTTGCTGTGACTGCTACGGCTGGGCTGATACTCCCATTGTAAACGGCCTAGGTGTTTTTGCCTCCTATGACCCTGTGGCAGTTGACAAGGCGTGCATGGATATGATGAATGAAGCTCCGGGGCTTCTCAACTCAGAAGCAGAGGAATTTGGTGCCCTTGAGCCAGGTGCCAAGAAGCTCAACATAATTAAAGGCAAGGATGTGGAGCCGCAAATATACGGTGGAGTTGAAAACGGTATGGGGACTACGGAATATGAGTTGGAAAAGGTTCCACTAGACCGCAGCCAGGCGGCCATAGCGAAATTCTACCCAGAAGTCCGCGCAAAGAAACTAAAACCCATGTACGCAAAGAACCATCCTCTTAAAGGAATAGACACTGCCTCTTTTGGGCGTACTACTGAAGGTATGGAGAATCCCCGGCATCCTAAAAAATAGTAAAAGCTTATTTTATGGCCCGTGCGACTAAGTCTGTGATGTCCACGACATTTAGATCAATCTTTCCACGGCGGGCGGCCCCTTTCAGGGTCCGTACACATTGCTGACAGGCCGTAACCAAGGTATCTGCGCCCGTAGCCAGGGCCTGCTCTATTCTCTTTATGGCGAGGCGCCTTGAAAGCTCGGGATCTGTCATCTCGAGATTCCCACCTCCCCCGCAGCATGTACTGAGGGCCCTGTTACTTTCCATTTCTTTAAGGGATATCCCGGGAATGCTCTGAATAACCTTCCTGGGTGCATCAAATACTCCACCGTGCCGTCCCAGGTCACACGGGTCGTGGTAAGTTACGGTGTGCCCATCCATGCTTCCCAGTCTCAAACGCCCTTTATCCAGTAGCTCTGCAATAAATTCCGTAACATGCGATAGTGAGAAATCTGTACCATAATACTCCCGCCAGGTTCGGTAGCAGGAAGGACAGGAAAAAACAACGCTCTTGGCTCCTAAGGATCTCACCATTTCCAAGTTATGCTCTTTCACCACCTTCATGTCCTCCGGCGCCCCTGCCCCCAAAAGAGGAAATCCGCAGCACCACTCTCTGCCTCCCAATACAGCAAAATCCACGCCTGCACTATCAAGGATTCTTATCACGTTCCGTGGTATACTCTGGACCATGGGAAAAAATGACGCCACGCAGCCAATGAAATATACAACCTCCGCCCGCTCCTTATGGCTCACTTTACTGTAAAGGTCTTCCAGATCCTCAGCCCATTCATCTCTTTCGTCGTTATCTTCATTGGATATGTTATAGTTCTCCTTAACGGACTCAATTGCAGGTTTCATATTTGCATGCAGACCAATACTCGAAGTCAACATCTCTCTCATGGCAATAAACAGGTCTGTCAGCGAAACTCCACTGGGACAGACCACAGAACAGGCACCGCACAACAGGCACTCCGCAAAGATCTCGCGGAGTCTCTCGGTTATCTCCAAGTTTCCGTTTCTACAGAACCTAGCGAGCTGAATCTTCCCCCTGGGCGTATATTTTTCAAGCAGGAGCTCCTTGCCAACAGGGCAAGCAGCCAGACATAATCCGCATTTGTTGCATTGATAAAATTCTCTTTCTATTCTGGCCCAATCTACGCTCATTATTTGTCTTCCTCTTTGCAGCCTATAAGAAACTCCCGGGGTTTAATATATTGTTCGGATCAAAAACCCTTTTTATTCCCCTCATTACCTCAATAGCCTTGGGACTCAACTCCTTTGTTATGAATCTATCTTTGGCGATTCCTATCCCGTGCTCACCCGACAGTGTGCCACCCATGGACAGAGCGGCCTCGTACATCTCGTCCAAGGCCCTGTCCACCCTCTTCATTTCATCTTTATCTCTCAGGTCAGTCATAATAAGTGGATGAAGGTTGCCATCTCCTGCGTGCGCTAGCACCCCTATTTTCAGTTCGTATTTTTCTGCCAACTCTACAATCTTCCTGATCATGGCTGGCAGATTCTTTATAGGCACTGTAGCATCTTCCACGATGCAATTGGGCCTGAGACTTGCTACAGCCCCGAACGCGGTGCGCCTTGCCTGCCACAGCTTGTCCGCCTCTTCAGGATCAGTAGCCATGTCAACCTCAATGGCCCCCCTTTGTTTGCAGAATCCCTTTATTCTCTTCCCCTGACTCTCAACAGCCGATATCTCGCCGTCAACCTCTATCAGCAGCAGGGCCTCTGCCTCACTTGCGAACTCGGCGCCGCCGTAGTCCCGGATGACATCCAGTACGACTCTATCTATCAGTTCAAGGGTCGTAGGGACAATACCGGAAGCAACAATCGCAGAGACAGTTTTGGCCGCATCATCCAAATCAGAAAATACAGCCTGAAGCGTCGCCTTTGCAGGCGGCTGTGGGATCAGGCGAACAATTATCTCGGTTATAATGCCCAGCGTTCCCTCTGAGCCGCAAAAAAGGCGAGTGAGGTCATACCCAGTCACATTTTTCAAAGTCTTGCCACCGGTACGAATAATATCCCCAGTAGGGAGAACCACCTCAAGTCCAAGCAGGTAGTCGCGGGTAACACCGTACTTAGCACCCCTGGGTCCACCTGCATTCAAGGCAACGTTACCGCCAATGGTGGACACAAACATACTGGCTGGATCAGGAGGATACATGAGTCCCTTTTTGGCGGCCTCCTTTTGGAGATCAGCATTTACCACACCCGGCTGGACCACCGCACACATATCTTCCACATCAATCTCAAGGATCCTGTTCATACGGTGGAACGCCATGATGACACCGCCCTGCCTAGCCACTGAAGTGCCGCTAATATTGGTGCCAGCTCCCCGCGGTATGATGTTAAACCTCTTTTCATTGGCAATTGACATTATTTGAGAAATCTCTTGGGAATTCGCCGGGACTATTACAGCATCGGGCATGAACTCAGGTAAAAACGCATCGTAAGAATATGTGGCGGTGTCCTCAGGGCTATCAAGAAACCACTCAGGCCCCACTATATGACGGAGCTTTGCCTTTGCTTCGCCGTCTAGCATTAGCTTCCTCCTAGACAATTGATTCCTTGTCGAGGGCCATATTGATCAATTGTGTGATATCCAGGACCTCTAAAGGGATCTTGTTCCTCTTCACATATGTAGTCATTGTCCTCACGCACTGCTGGCAGGCAGTAACCACCGCATCTGCTCCCGTGGAGAGCACCTCTTCTATCTTTCTCTTGGCTATTTCTGCAGATAAATTCGTGTCTATCATTTCCAGATTCCCGCCCCCTCCACAGCAGAGACAGTTTTCGCGGTTCCTCGGCAGCTCTACAAACCTTATTCCTGGAATTGATTTGATCGCGGCTCTAGGAGCCTCGAACACCCTTGCGCCCCTCCCAAGGTCACAGGGGTCATGATATGTTACCGTAATATCCAGTTGCTTGAGTGGAACCCTCCCCTGCTTTACTATTTCCAGCAGGAACTGGGACGCGTGAACGATTTCCACATCTCTCGGATAGTATTCTCTCCACATCTGGTAGCACGAAGGACAGGCAAACATTACCTTTTGAGCACCTTTTTCCTTGACAACTTTAAGATTATGATCTCTGAACTCTTCAAACATATCCTTGAGCCCCGCCCCGAGCATGGGAAAACCACAGCACCATTCGTCCTCGCCCAGGAGCGTAAAATTAACACCACTCACTTCAAGGATCTCGGACAGGGCAATAGGAATCTTTTGCGCTAAGGGAAAATACGCTGCCACACATCCCGTAAAATAAACTACCTCTGCCTTCTCCCTTACATATCCGTCTTCAGGAGGCTCATCCAAATCCTCCACCCATTCGCAACGCTCCTCGTTATCCTCGCCAAACACATTCCGGCTCTCAAGGAGGTTATCACGAATCATGTTTATCTTTTTGGGATATTCGCCAGAGTGCACGAGGTCTTGGCGCATTGACAACCATAGTTCCTTCAAATGAATGCCAACAGGGCAAACCTCTTGGCAGTTACCGCACAAAGTGCACCGAAAAACCGTGGGGCTGATTTGCTTGATAGTATTTCTTGCGGGGGCCCTCCTGGAGAAAAATCTTTCCAGAATGCTCGTGCGACTCTTTAGGATCTGCCTAAGCCCCTTTATCCTATAAAGGGCTGAAAGCTCACCCTCCTGAGAGGCTTCAACTGTGGGGCAGGCCTCTGCACACATCTGGCAATTTGTGCATGCCTCAATTTGAATCAATTGCCTTACTGTGTAATCGCTGTTGGCCATTTTCTCACTTAAAACTCACGTGTTTGCCATATCCTTTTGAGCTACCATTAGAACAAGGTTCATTAGAAGGTCAAAACAACACCGATATCTCCGAATGGCGCTCTTAGGCTTGCTCCGCATACTTTTCAATGTCCGCCCGGAGCCATTTTTCCACCGCCTCTTGTCCATGAATAAGCTCTTCCAATTCGGACATGTCGTCTGGCTTTATCTTGAACATCCAGCCCTTTCCGTAACAGTCGTCGTTTATGAGTCCCGGGTTATCCTCCAGTTCCTCATTCACTGCCACCAGTTCCCCATTTACAGGGGCATATACCTTTCCC
>QMLZ01000226.1 GCA_003646995.1 Deltaproteobacteria bacterium
ATTCTGTAGCCTTTTGCCTTGCGCCGTGCGCCTTTGGCCTTGTGCCTTTACTCAAGCCCCTCGGCCAGACTCACATAAAACTCCCTTATCCTTTTTTCAAAAATTCTCCTGCTAGTTGTTCCCATCGCCCTGCCGCCATCCCACCAACCGATCTGATTAAGATGATCAGCATCTATGATACCCATGAAGTATTTTTCCTTCCACATGGCAGACCGAACGGACACCAGTCCATCGTTGTCCCCTTCCCTTTCCTTTAGAAATCGATACGACCTTCTGGCAACAAAAAAGACGTCGTCGATCTTTTGGACCCCTGCAAAGGTTCTGTACATCACGCCGTTTGCACTCTCAAAACCCTCCAGAGCCGCATTTCGAGCCTCGCAAGCAGGGGGCGTCAAATCCAGCGCGCCACTTATTTCTACACCAATCCAACGGGCGAGATTTACTACAAACCCAAAACGTTTCAACCTGCGTTCTGCTTCAGGACTTCCATGGTGAGGAGTACCGATGGTGGTCAGGGATGCGACCCTATGGGCCATCCTGTGCTTGTAAATCATCCACCTTGCATCAAGCCCTCCCATGCTATGGGCGATGATGTGGACGCGAGGCCATTGCTGAAAACCCCTTGTGATTCGCAAGATCCTATCTCTCAATTCGTCAGCTCTTCGATCTACCCTCCCTCCCCAAGAAACCCTCGTGTGAAAGGCAGTAAACCCTGCCTCAACAAGTGCTGATCGTATGCCCCTGAAGTAATGAAAATTGTCCTTCTTATCATTGTCTTTAGAAATAAACGGGGGAAACAGAAAATGAAAAGGATATATACCGTGAGCCAAGATAATTGGATACGGAGGCATTCCTTGTCCTCCCGTGCCTGTCCCACCTACGTTGCAGTAAGCCTTGAGAAAAGCGATCAGGGAGCTTGCCAGTAATCCACGATCTTGCTAACCAAGCTTTCAGTTGTATACTCTTCGGGCATGACATCAACAGAAAAGCCGAGCCTACGGGCCGTATCTGCTGTAATCGGGCCGATACAGGCAACAGTCACATGTTTCATCCAATTTCTTAACTTGTCTTCTTCCATTTCAAACATGCTGACAAAATTCCTGACCGTTGAAGAACTAGTAAAAGTAACCATGTCTATCTGCCCTTGTTCCAGCATGTCCCTCACAGTCCAATCACTTTGATCAGGCCTGACGGTTTTATATGTGCTGACCACATCCACGCTGAATCCCATCTTGCTAAGCTCCCCTGGTAATACCTCTCTTGCTTCTTCTGCCCTAGGGACGAGCACTTTCCCCCCGGTTACCTTGAGCCTTTTGAACTCCTCCACAATAGCCTCAGCACGATACTCTTGAGGCACGAGGTCAGGTTCAATGTGAAGGCGCCGCCATGCTTCCGCTGTTTTCGGCCCGATCGCCGCAATCCTTATATCCTTCAGTGCCCGGAGGTCTCTGCCCAAATCTCTCAAGCGCTTCAGAAAGAATCTCGCCCCATTGACAGACGTAAAAATCACCCAATCGTACTCGTGAAGACCTGAGAGGGCACGGTCTAATGGGGACCAATCATCAGGAGGAACCACCTCAATAGCAGGGAATTCAATGGGATTCGCCCCTAGTTCCGCAAGTCTCCTTGAAAATTCGCTGGCCTGCTCCCTTGCCCTCGTAACAATGATATTCTTTCCAAAAAGTGGCTTGGTCTCATACCAGTTAAGATTATCTCTCAGGCGCACCACATCACCAACCACTATTATTGAAGGCGGTTTGATGCCGGCAGCTCGGGCCCTGGTAGCGATGTCCCTTAAAGATCCTGTTACAGTCTCCTGCTGGGGCTCAGTGCCACGTCTGACTACTGCCACGGGGGTAGAGGGATCCCTGCCATGGGCCATCAGCGCAGCGGCTATCTTCTCGAGATTACCCACCCCCATAAGAAAAACCAGAGTGCCTACACCCGTGGCGATCTTCTCCCATGCTATGGAGGACTTTTCTTTTGTGGGGTCTTCATGACCTGTCACAAAAGCCACGGTTGACGTGAAGTGCCTGTGGGTAAGAGGAATTCCTGCGTACGCTGGGGCTGCAATGGCAGAGGTTATTCCAGGAACTACCTCAAACTCTACCCCTGCTTCCATAAGCTCCTCTGCTTCTTCCCCGCCTCGTCCAAATATGAACGGATCTCCTCCTTTTAGCCTGACAACCTTCTTCCCAGAGAGAGCCTTTTGCACTATCAACCTGTTTATCTCATTCTGAGCCAGGGTGTGATGTCCGCCTTTTTTCCCCACATAAATGAGTTCAGCAGTATCGGGTGCATACTTGAGAAAGGCGCGGTTGGCCAGATTGTCGTAAACAACTACATCCGCCTCGGCGAGGCATTCTATTGCCTTCAGGGTTATCAGTCCCGGGTCTCCTGGCCCTGCCCCTACCAAATATACTTTACCCTTCTTGCTCATTTGCCGTAAATATTGCGCAATATATTATCTGCTCCCCTTGCCAAGAGCTCTTCGGCTAGCCGCACACCTAGCTCCACCGCTTCTTCGCCACTTCCCAATACCTCACCCCTAACCACATTGCGTCCATCCAGCTCGGCAACCATACCAGCCAGCGTTAACCCGCCCTCATGAAAAGACGCATGTGCCGCAATTGGCACTTGGCATCCACCTTCAAGTCTTCTCAAAAATGCTCGCTCTGCCCTTACTGCCATCTCGGTAAGTTTATGATTCAGGGGTGAGAGCATATCTATGGTCTTTGCATCATCGCCTCTAACCTCAATACCCAGGGATCCCTGCCCGATTGCTGGTAGAATTTCGGTTGGTTCAAGGTAATGGGTCACCCTGTGCGACAGTCCCAACCGCTTGAGTCCAGCCCCCGCCAGTATGATTGCATCAAATTCACCTTGGTCCAATTTTCTCAATCGAGTATCCACATTCCCACGCAAGGGCACCACCTTTAGCCCTGGCCGGAGATGGAGAATCTGGGCCGCCCTCCTAAGACTGCTCGTCCCAACCTTTGCGCCCTCAGGCAGCTCATGCAGTGTCCACCCATTTCTCGATATAAGCGCATCCCGTACCTCTTCCCGCTCCGTGTAACAACAAAGGGCAAGCCCCGGGGGTAAATCCACAGGAACATCTTTCAGGCTATGCACAGCCAAATCAATTTTCCTGGAAAAAAGGGCCTCTTCAATTTCTTTAACAAAAAGACCCTTGCCCCCTATGTTGCTAAGGGGAGCATCGAGAATCTTGTCTCCGGTGGTCCTTATCCTTACCAGATCCACCTTTAGACCTGGGCAGGCCTTCTCCAACCTCCTCTTTACCCATTCACTTTGCCAAAGGGCCAGCTTGCTGCCCCTCGTTCCAATCTTAAGAGTCGTTCCTTGCCCTTCCATTAACAAAAGTCGCTACCCCTAACCATGGCGCATTGGCTTTTGGTTCCCATTTTTCCATTTTTACTTGCGCATACCTAAATACCATGCCACCTCAAAAGGAATACTGCTAAGTACATCACCATCGTGCTACCATATCTCTAAGATTGCCCTTGCAAGGTCTAGGTCATGGGGTGTGGTAACTTTGATATTCAAGGGCGATGCCTCCCTCACATAGACCCGCTCGCCCATTTTCTCCACAAGGATAGCATCATCTGTGGCGTCCCGCCATCCTCGTTCCACCGCCTTTTTGTGGGCCTCATATAATATCGAGAAGTGGAAAACCTGCGGTGTTTGTGCCAACCACACCCTTTTTCTGTCCAAGGTGGATATTATGCGGCCGCCCTCATCCACCTCCTTGAGAGTGTCCGAAGCCGGGATTCCAGCTATAACGGCCCGCTTATCCGCAGCAGCATAAACCATGGAATCGATGAAATCAGGCCTTACAAACGGCCTAACTCCATCATGAACGGCTATCAGGTCATACCTGCCCCCAGTGGCTTCAAGCCCTATTCTCACTGAATCTTGGCGGCGATCACCGCCTGCCAGCACAACGATCACCTTGCCCAGGTTGTACTGCCTCACCACCTTTTCCAAACAAAAATCTACATCGCTGGGTGGCACAACCAGTATTACGGCGCTTATTGATTCGGCCTTTTCAAATGCCTCTAAGGTAAAGGCGAGTATGGGCTTGTCCTTCAGCTCCAGAAACTGCTTAGGGCGTTCGGCACCCATCCGCTTCCCCTCTCCGGCCGCTGGAATTATAGCCGCCGCCCTTATACCCTGCCCTTTCAGCACTTTTGGAGTTCCCTTTTCTAAAATTGCACTGTGCCTGCCCTGCGTTAAGGAGGCGAGTCAGGTAAAAAACAGACACAAGGCGTATGGTGGACCATGCCCTGTGCCTTGTGCCCTCTTTTCTTACTGCTAACTATGCCGCGGCCACCTTTCTACTTTGCTTTTTGAGCCGGTTGATCCTGCGTCTTAAGATGTCAACCCTTCGCTTGTCCCTTGCCTGTCTTGCCGCTTCCTTTTCAGCCTTGAGTTGGGCGATTTTTTCCTTAAGTTGCTTGGGAGTGACACCTGCCCGCTTTTTTACCTTCTTTCGCTTGGGAGTTTCGTCCTTGATCCCCCTGTACTCCTTGATAATCTCAAGGAGTTGCTCCTTTTTCATGGCGTGCACACCCTCCACGCCCGGGATCTCCTTGGCAATCTCCCTCAATTCCGGCGCTGTCATTTTGTCTAAAGGTTTTTCTTCCTTTGGCTCCTCCTTTTTTTCCTCTTGTGCTTGTTCGTTTTTCACTTCTTCTTCCATATTCACCCTCTCCTATATTTTTTAATAGTGTCCCGGTGCCACCTCACCGGTCTTCCTTTTTTATAAATGGTTTAAACAACTCAATGGGTATAGGGAAAAAGGTTGTGGAATTGCTTTCTGAAGAGATTTCTCTTAATGTTTGCAGATACCGAAGCTGTAACGCCTCAGGATATTTCTCAATGATGCTTGCAGCCTCAGCCAGTCTGTTTGCAGCCTGGAATTCGCCTTCTGCATTTATCACCTTGGCTCTTCGCTCTCTTTCCGCCTCAGCTTGCCGTGCCATGGCCCTTTGCATTTCCTGAGGTAGGTCAATGTGTTTCACCTCCACTGTGGTGACCTTTATACCCCAAGGATCCGTATGATGGTCTAGGATTGTTTGGAGCCTCGTATTGATCTTGTCTCTTTCCGACAACAACTCATCCAGCTCCATCTGCCCGCATACGCTCCGCAGGGTAGTTTGTGCAAGTTGGGAGGTGGCGAAAAGATAGTTTTCCACCTCAATGACCG
>QMLZ01000227.1 GCA_003646995.1 Deltaproteobacteria bacterium
AGTCTATATTTCCCCTTTATTCTGAGAGATCTGTAATGAGAGAGTCGGTATTTCAGCGGTTTTCCGGAATACGGTACATCCTGTAGTTTCTTCACTTTCTTCGCTAACTCTTCCATCAATGCTTTATCTTTCTTCTTCACCCCCTCAATCTGTTTCTTGAAGATTCTGGTGTACTTCAGACCGTATACCACAAGATCACTCCAGAAACAAATTATTTAAATCCTCTTCCGATTTGATTACGAAAGTATTCCCTTCTCTAATATCTTTCTCACTTTCCTTTATCTGTTCCATCAAATCCTTATCGCTTAAGATCTCTATGGTCTCCATCAAAGATTCCATTTCTCCAATCAGGCTTTCAAAGTCCTCTTTGCGTAGCACTACGTTTCCCTTGACCTCTTTTATTCTCACAACACTTACCATTGTATCACCTCTACTTTATGGAAGATTGAATGGATACTATGTCTTGCTGTACATATCATAAAGTTGTCACCCCCTCCGCCTCATATACCCCATGAACGTCCTCGCCGAATGCCATAGCCTCTTCATCTCGTCCAGGCTATGCCGCCTCAAAACCTGCCTCACAGCAAGCGGAACATATCCCAAGGACATATAATATCCCTTTAATATCTTATCCACTTCTTTCACCATCTCCTCATTTGCAAGTCCCGGATAAGAGATCACAGCCTTCTGATGCCCCTCGTAATCAAGACGCCCATCCGGATCATCAGTCAACAAATATCCATCCACCTTGCACCGCTCATAAGACTCTATCCCCGAAAACGGAGAAGCAACCGAAACCTGCAGGATATCAGCCCGCACATCCTTTATCAACTTCCCGGTCATCTCTACCATCTCTTTTGCTTCTTTTATAGCACTTAAGATGAAATCATTGTGATTGAACAAATCTATCCTTCTTTCAGATGTTATTGAGACGTCCATCTTCAACCACCTCCTCGCAAATATTCATAACCCATCCGCAAAAAACCATAGTATGTCCTCCTTTCCTTTTATCACCGTGTTATCTTTGATTTCGATCTCTCTTAATATATTGCTCATCTCTTTCTTATCTACAATCCTTTTTTTCGCACTCAGAATGAGAATATCCTTCAAATCCATAACTTTTATTCCATTCTCTTCGCAGAATCTAACTGCCAGAGAATCGTTCGTCAGAAATACAGCATCTCTTCCTTTTGCAATAGCCAATCCTTCTGCTTCCCCGGTATGTATCTTTTTGTTCTCAATAAAACTCTTGAAATCCTGAATTTCTTCTTCTTTTATCGAAATTAACCTTATACTACTGAAAATTAAATCTGGGAATGAAAAACCAACGCTTCTGGCACGTAAAAGTTCAGCATAAACAAGATTGGTTATACAAAGATCTGATTTTGAAAATATTCTTTTAAGCAGGTCAATTCTATCTATTTTGGCAAAAGTGCTTGCAATATCGCAGTCAATGATAACGAGCATTCAATCACCAGTCGCCCTATATATTCTCCTCTCGCTTTCTTCCTTTGATCCCCCGACCTCTATTCTGAAGCCCCTGCTCCGGAGTATCTCCTTAAATTCTTCCACAGTCGTCCCAGCCATATCCGCTGCTTTCCAGAGGCTCACCTCTTTGTTTCTGTAAATCTCTACAGCCATCTCTACCTTTAACCCGGGCTTCAAATTTAAAAGTGCCCTGTATGCATCTTCAATGAGATTATCCACACTCCCGTAATATTTCGGCACCAGAGCCTTTGGAAGGTTCTCTGCTAAATACATATTTGTATGTTATACCTCCCGCCCTATAAACTGTTGCTCGCTTCTTGCACATCTCAATAACACCCTCGCCGAATACCAGAGCCTCCGCATCTCACCGACCCCACACCTCCTCAGCACCACCTCACAGCAATCAAAACACAACCCAGCGACAGAACAACACCCCTCCAGCACCCCGCCAACCCGCTCAGCCATCTCCTCATCCGTTAGCCACGAATAAGAGATCACCGCCTTCTGATGCCCCTCGTAATCAAGATCAGAGACCGTCCATGCTGCATATTCCAGTGCTTGTTTAACATCTTCCCTTTCGAGTTCCGGATAGTCATCTAAAATCTCTTCAACGATTTTACCAGCAGCAAGTAGTTTGATTATCAATGATACAGGTATCCTGATCCCCCTGACGCATGGCTGACCGCCCATAATCTCAGAATCCATCGTAATCCTATCCAGTTTCGTCCATCTTGCAGGTCTGAACTTTTTTATATTTGCACACCTCTACCTCTATTTATCTGTCAGTTCCAATCTCCTTTTTATCGTGTACAATGATTAATATGTACAGCAAGTTATAAACTTAATCATGCACCTTCTTTACCGCCCTCCGATATACCCCAGAAACATCCTCGTCGAATACCAGAGCCGCCTCATCTCGTCCAGGCTATGCCTCCTCAAAACCTGCCGCAGAGCAAGCGGAACATAGCGCAAGGACATATAATATCCTTTTAATATCTTGTCCACTTCTTTCACCATCTCCTCATTTGCAAGTCCCGGATAAGAAATGATCGCCTTTTGATGCCCCTGCTCATCTAAATACTCATTCGGGTCATCTGTAAGCAAATACCCATTTTCCTTACACCATTCGTAAAGTTCTGTTCCGGGAAATGGAGATGAAACAGAAACTTGGATCTGCTCAGGCTTTATCTCTTTTATGAATCTCCTCGTCTTCTCTATCGTCGCCTTAGTCTCCCCAGGCAAGCCGATAATGAAATCCGCATGTAACAGCAACCCGGCACCCTTCACATTCTTTGCAAATTCCCTCGCCAGCTCAACCGTAAATCCCTTTTTTATATTTTTCAATATTTCATCGTCTGCCGATTCAAAACCGGTGATGAGAAACCTGCAGTTAGTCCTTCTCATCTCTTTCATCGTCTCCGGATCAAGCGTATCCGCTCTTGCGTTGCATGACCAGCTTACATCCAAACCCCTCTCCACGTACCCCTTACAGAACTCCATGACCCTATTCTTGCTTATCGTGAAGGTATCATCCTCAAGAAAGACTTCTTTAACTTCTGGCAAATTCCCTTCAATCCACTCAAGTTCATCAAGAAGATTTTCGACGCTTCTGACCCTGTATGTCCGCCCCATCAATGACTGTGGCCATGAACAGAATGTGCACTTATAAGGGCAACCTCTACCGGTAAATATCTGAACCATCGGATATAACGAATAGTTAAGGAAATAATCGCGAATATTCAGGTGTCTTTTGTACACCTCAGACACAAACGGCAATCCGTCCAGTTCACCTGACGTAGACCATGGTCTGTTTGGATTGTGAATAACCTTGCCATTTTGTTTAAATGATATTCCGGAAATATCATCGATGCGTCCCTTCTTTTCCATTCTCTCTGCCAGTTCAGCCAGAGTAAAATCGTATTCGTATCTCGCAACGATGTCCACGCCACCGTCCAGCATTTTTTCCGGGAATTGGGATGTTGGTGGACCTGCCATAACAACCGGCACATCAGCATCAAATTCGTTTTTTATTTTTTTAGATACGTCCAGATCGTTGTTCACACTTGTGAAACTTGTTCCAACAACCACCATATCCGGACTAAATTTCCTTAAATCCTCTATGACTTTCTCGATGCCCCAATCCCATGCAGGTGCATCAACAAGCCTGACATCATGCCCCTTAGTTTCAAGTAAGCCGGTAGCGTAAGAAATCCAGATTGGGTAGTAGAGCGTGCCACCTCTTCCGGTATCCTGCCATCTCATTTCCCTGCCAAAGTGCGAGAAGTATGGCGGATTTAGCATATATATTTTCATTTCGCCATCCCCCGAAACATCCCGAATCCAAATCCCCAGAACCAGATCGCAATCAGCCCAAAATAGGTAAATAAATTACTCATCTTCGTCTTTGATCCAAGATACAAACTGATCACCACAATCCCGATAGCACCGAGGATCAGTATCAACGAAGCATACCAGAAATACGAAAACTCCCAGAACGACAGTACAAAGAGTGCAACAATTACAGAGATGATCGCAGATGGCACAAAATGAAAAACCCTCCCCATATTTCTATGCAACTTGATAGCCTGCATCCTCCCAATTCCATAATTGTATGCCTGTTTCATAAACTTTTTCCAGGTCGGTCTTCTGTAATGATAAACAATAGCATCCGGCGTATATAAAATTCTGTATCCCCTTTCCCTTATCCTGTAGTCCAGTTCCTCATCATCACAGGTGACCAGATCGTGGTTGAATCCACCGACCTCCTCAAGCACTTTTTTTCGATACATCACATTACAGGTCGGGTTGTGAAATATTTCGATCACCTCGCTCGCATCAAGCCCATATCTTGCCCCCGGCTTGCTAAGAAAGGATAAAACGTCTCCTACACATTTCACAAACTTGGAATCATCCTCTGGCGTGATATTCGGACCTCCAACAGATACGATCTCTTCGTCATCGAAGTGCTTGATGAGATTTCGCAGCCAGTTTCTATCAACAACGCAGTCAGCATCCGTAAACGCAATAAACTCGCCTTCAGCATTCCGCACGCCAAGATCTCTTGCATAGCTGATCGTGCCCCGATCCTCATACACCACCCTGCACCCGTATCGTTCAGCAATCTCGACCGTCCCATCGGTAGAATGCCCGTCCACGATGATCGTTTTCATTTCATCCTCCGGATAATCCAGTCCCTCAATCGAATCGAGGCACCTCTCAAGTATATCTCCATTGTTCTTCGTCGGAATCACAATCGAGATCATCCCTCTCCTCCAACCACCATCGCCGCGCGCCCGCCAGCATCCCGCCCCACCACCAGATCCGCACACCCATCCCCAGCCATGAGCAGACCCAACATGAAAACAAACCCTGCGAAAAACATCGCCAGCCCCATCATCACACCCCGCTCCAGCGAGACATGCGCTGAAATAAATCTCATGATCCGGTCCTGCCTGCGCAGATCATGGCGCAATCCGCACCTCTCAGCAATCCCAGCCGTCCGGTCACCCAAATGCCCGCTCACGATCTCCGCCACGCCAGCATGGCAGTTCAGCCCTGCAATCGATTGCAGGCACAGCCCGGTAACTCCATCGTTGTTCTTTGCCGGAATCACGACTGATACTTCACCCATGTTACCCATCTCCTTTCAACTTTTTTGGTCCATTTTTCGCAAACCGCATCCCATGACGTATCGGAAATAATTTCCGTTAAATTTCCGTTAAATTTCCGTTAAAC